>CAZXIQ010000037.1:0-10982 GCA_964640785.1 uncultured Bacteroidaceae bacterium
ATTGTTTCTTTGAAAAGAAGCCTGCCATTGATGTGGATTTTATCAATGACAGGCAGTTGTCGCTATTTTAAAATTATGTCGAACTCACGTTATAATTATGTATTTATAGAACAGCATTATATTGTTCTTGTCAAGCAATAAAATCGTGTAATTGCGATTGCAGACGCTGTCGCGTAAAGAATATTCTGCTTTTTACGGTACCCAGCGGCAGTGACAGCTTTTCGGCAATTTCGCGATACTTGAAACCTGAAATGTGCATTGCAAATGGTATTCTGTATTCGCTTGGCAAGCTGTTCACAGCACGCTGTATCTCTTTCATGTCATAGTTGCCTTCTGTTGTGTCGCTGTCAATTTCCAGTGATTGATTCATGTGATAAAGGTTGTCGGTTCTGTCCACAAATGTCTGGTCACGTACAACCTTGCGATAGTTATTTATGAAAATGTTGCGCATGATGGTGTACATCCACCCTTTGAAATTGGTGTCGGGCATGTACTTGTCCATGTTGTCAAGTGCTTTTAGTGATGTCTCTTGCAAAAGATCGTTCGCCTCATCTCTGTCTGCTGTCAGTTTATAGGCGAATCTGTGTAATTCCGATTGCACCTCCAGCAGTTCCCTTCTAAATTTTGCTGCATCCATGTTTTTTCTGTTTTAATTATGGTATTGTATTTTACCATAATGTAAAACCATTATGTGGCAAATTTGTTCTGTGATGGTGATGGAATTTTTACTTTTATTCACCTGTTTGTATATATTTATTCGTGTAGCATTTTCTAAAAAGTGGTCACAAACGCATAAAACAGGTGTTTTCACATTATTTGTAAAACTTGAAAAGTTCGTACTCTTGAGCTTTAATTTTTCCAAGTTCACAGCCTTGCTTGGCGGCACGCTTGTACCACTCGGTTGCTTTTCCGTCCGCTACTTTCGCCGATGGTACCAATATTAACGTGCGGCGGAATAGCATCCGATTAATGACTTCAGCCCCAAAGTTTTTTACAAACTTTGGGGCTGAAGTCATTATTATGGTCTTTATTTCTTTTTCAGTGGTGCGATTACATTTTCATAAAGGTAGAGCGCACGATTCTCTTTTGTGTCTATTGAGTATTTGCCATCGGTTATTTTTTCCAATGTGTAATTTTTATATACAATAGTGTAACCACCGCCGTTTGTGCCGTATGTATCTTCTTCGTAGATAAAGGCTATGGTGTTGTCCTTTTGCAGTGTCATTGTAGAGTATGCCGACCCTGTGATGCTGCTCTTGTAACGTCCGTCCCAATTTTTGGCAAAGTGTTCGGGGGTAAGAAAATCGTTATAATCTTCAAGCTCTTTGTAGTATATTCCTACGTTGCTGCGGCCGCTGCCGAATGGCAATGACTGTAAAGCGATGTATAGTTTTTTGCCATCTTTGTTGCGTGTGGCGGGCAGTATCATCACTTCACCGTTGCAGGAATTGTTAAGTGCTGTCACTCCGTTATTGCGTGCGCCCGAATATGCCATTTCTGCCCATTCGCCTTCGGCTGTTTCGGGGTTGTCGAACCTGAAAATGTTAAAGTATCGTCCGCCGCCGCAACGTGAACTTATGAGTATGCTGCCGTCGGGCAGTTCTTCGGTTTTTGGCTCGTCGCCACTGTGCGGAATTGCGCCTTTGTCTGTGCTACCCAATACTTTCCACTCTTTTCCGAAGTTGTCGGAGTATACTACGAAGTTGCAGAATGTGCCATCTTTGTCGCGGGCGAGCATGGCTGCGTACAGACGGTAGTAATCGCCTGTTTTTGTCAAACGGCTTTGGAATATACGTCCCGAACCGATAAACATTGAGCGTATAGGGCCTATCTTGCTATTGTCGAATGGGGTGTAGAACATTTCTGTTATTACTTCGGGCTTGCTCCATGTTTTTCCGCCATCTTCGCTGTATAGACGTGCTACTTGGTTGGGGACGTCGCGGGTAGAGTGGAAAAATGTTTGGTAACCGCATACGCATAGCATCAGCACTCTGTTGCTCTCTCTGTCGGCGACGATGCAAGGGTCGCCGTATCCTGCTGTCAGTGAGGCATTGCGGTCGTTGTTTGCAAGGTTGCCGTCGCCTTCGATGATGGTGAATATTTCGCCCCATGTCTTTCCGTTGTCCTCGCTGATGCGTCCGTGTAGGTCGATGCGTCCGTTGCCAATGTCGTAGCGGCAGTGACGGTAGTCGGCTACTGCCAAAAGATTACCTTCTTTTGTTGTTGTTATTGCCGGTATACGGTAGGGAATTGCGGCTGTCGTCGGGGTGGGGAACAGTTCTGTGTGGGGCTCGGGCTTTTCTATTGTGCGTTCTATTGTTACGACGAGGCCTTTTATTATTACGCCGCAGTTTTTGTCAGATGTGAGTGTTACGCTTATACTCTCTTCTTCTTTATTGTTGTCGGCGTATGTGATTGCTTGGTTGAAAGGTATTTCTGTTCCGTTGTATTCGAGCTTTATATTGTCGGCGTTGTTCTCTTTTTTAATTTTGTCGATGGCTATTGAACTTATGCGATAGCCATTGGGGGCTGCGAGCGTGTAGGTGGCACTCTTTGTTGTGCCTGTGTAGCAGATGATGTCGTTGCCGATGAACTTCATGTTGTTGGCGTTGCTGCCGAGCGTCACAGGTTGCTTGCTGCTGTCGGCCCATTTTGCGAACCATGTGCCGGCTGCATTACCGCTTGTGAATGTGCCATTGAGCGCGTCGATGCTTACACTCTTTTTAACAACTGTTATTGCTATTGAAGAGCCCGAGTCGGCACCACCTGTCCAGATGGCCAATTTGCCGCCTCTGTTGTTTATTGCGTTCTTTTTGCTTGCACGTGGAATAAAGTAGTATGCCTCAATGCCTGCTCCAAGGTCGGTTGATGGCATCAAGGTCCATGTGGTGTTGTAGCCGCTTGCTTTTTCTTCTTTCAGTATAACATACGACTCGCTTCCGGCATCCCCTTTCATTGTGACAGGTGCGGCGAGTACTTTTTTTGTTCCGGCTTGTTTGTTGTATATTTTGTAGCCGTTCTTTTCGTCTCCTGTAAAGCACCACAAGTCGGCATCGGAAAGCTCGCTCTTGTTCTTTTTAATGGCGATATACTCTTTGTCGGCATTGTCCGAAATATAAAGCCCCGAAGTTCCTATCGTCAATGTGTACCACTCTGTCGATGGCAGGAAACTGTTTCCTGTTACTTTGGTCGCTTGGAACGGGGTCTTGCTCAATGCCGATGTTGTGCATAAGAGCAGTGTGAACGTTGTAAGTAGGTGTAGAGCTGTTTTCTTCATATTTGTCGATATAAAATGGGTGCAATAGGTTGTTTAAAAATCAAAGAGACCGGTCAAAAATAAATTTGACACAGTCTCTTTGAGTATTTAAGATTGATTATTGTGCTATAAGTTCGTAAACTGCGCTGCCAAGCTCTTTCTCGATGCTCAGGTAGAAACCTTGCTCCATAAGAACTTTACCGCTGATAACTTTACCCTCGAGGTTGCTTTTCTTCTTGGGATTTTCGGCGTTCAGCTCGCGGAACATATATTTCTTGTTGGGGTCGAGACCTTTGAGTACTCTCGACTCGTTGAGCTGGCTGCGGATGTACTGTGTGCGGTAGAGGAAGTAAACGGCACGGTCTTTCTCGGGTGATACGTACATTACAGAAACGTAAGGTTTCTTCTCATAGGGAGAGATAAGACGGTACAGGTCGCCCTGCTGAATTACGGGACGGATGCTCTTGTAGGTTGCAATTGCGTTCTTTGCGAACTCTTTCTCTTTCTCTGTAAGGTCAGAGGGTTTCATCTCCATACCCAAACGTCCTGTCATTGCAACGTCGAAACGGAATTTCAAAGGTGTTACGCGCTTTGTCTGGTGGTTGGGCGATGCACTTACGTGAGCTGCCATTACGTTTGAGGGATAGTATTGCGATACGCCCCACTGTATGAAGAGACGTTGGATGGCATCGGTGTTGTCGCTTGTCCAGCACTCGTTAAAGTAGGGGAAATATGCGAAGTTGAGACGACCGCCGCCACTTGCGCAAAGCTGAATAACAAGGTCGGGGTATTTTGCACGGATACGCTCAAAAGTCTTGATGAGGCCTCTGTGGTATTCAATGTACAAGTGTGATTGTTTCTTCTTGGGCAGGTAGGGTGATGCTGCGTTTGCAATAGAGAAGTTTGCATCCCACTTCATATAGTAAATGTCGGGGTTAGCCTGCATAAGGTCGTCTACTACCTTGAATACATGCTCCTGAACTTTGGGGTTTGTCATGTCGAGCATCAACTGTGTGCCGCCACGACCCATCACCGGTTCGCGCTCGTCCTGACGAAGAATCCAGTCGGGGTGTTTCTCGTAAAGTTCGCTCTTTGAGTTTGTCATTTCGGGCTCAATCCAAATACCGAATTTGATGCCGTATTTTTTTGAAGTCTCTATAAGACCTTCTACACCTTGGGGAAGTTTTTTCTTGCATACCATCCAGTCGCCAAGCGATGTTTCGCCATTGTCGCGGGGGTATTTGTCGCCGAACCAGCCGTCGTCCATTACAAAAAGCTCGCCGCCTATTGCCGAGAACTCTTTCATCATCTGGTCCATGCCTTCTTGATTAACTTTGAAGTATACACCCTCCCAACTGTTGAGAAGAATGTCGCGCTCCTGTGTACCGCCGATAATCTGATATTTGCGTCCCCAACGGTGGAAGTTACGGCTTACGCCACCCTTACCCTCGTTGCTGCATGTGAGTGCAAGTTCGGGGGTTGTGAAGCTCTCTTTTGGCTCCAATGTGTATGTTGATGCTTCGGGGTTGATGCCGGCTGTAATTTCAACATAGTTTGAGTTGCTCTCGTTGAGGAATGAAAGTTCGTAGTTACCTGTCCACAAGAGTGTACCACCGATAACAATACCTTCATGCTCTTGGGGTTCACCACGTGATACCATGAATGAGGGGTTTGTGACGAACGATGTACGTGCGCCGTCGTGGTTGCCTATTACAGTTCTACCACGGTGTATGGGCTGTTCTACCAATTGGCACTCTGCACCCCAACCACCAACGAGGTACGATAGCCACATGTCGTTGGACTTGATGGGAAGGTAGGCCGACGCGAAACGGTTGAGTGTAACGGCTTTCTTTTCTTTGTTTGTGATAACTGTCGATACTTTTATGACATCAACGTCGGGAATTGCTTTGTATAATATGCTTACGTAAAAAGGAAAGACTTTGTCTTTCATTACAAATTCTGTTACGTTTGCCTCGTTCTCTTTGTATTGTTTAACCTCTTCGATGGCGAGTTCCAAAGAGTTGTCACCGCTTGGGTGTGTCACGAGCATGGCATGTTCGGCTGTACAGTGTGTGCCGAATGTGGGGTATGCGCCCCAATTTACGGCGTTTCCTGTGGCACGTATCTCGTTTACAGGCGCTGTGGGGCCGTAGTAAACAAAATTAAGGCGTTCGCCCTGTTTTCCGCTCAACACCATCATGGTGTTTTTTGTGGAAATTACATAATCTTCAGCATGTGCTGCCAATGCGAATATGGCAAGCAAAAACAAAGAAAAGAATTTTTTCATAGTGTTATTAATAATTGGTTAAAATTAAAATCTTAATAAAAAAGTGGCTAAGAAACTGTTTAAACAGCTTCTAACTTTATTTTGCAAATATATAATAATTTTTCTATTTTTAATGTGCTTGTGTGAAAAACTTCGCGCTTGGTTGTGTGTACTTTGTTTTTTTTGTACCTTTGTATTCGATTGATATATTCGGATAAATGAAAAAAAGAACTAAAAGAATTATTCTGATAAATTTTATAGCAATGGTGGCAGTTGTGATTGCTGTTCCTTTTGCTGTGCTTGCATGGCTCGACGATTATACCTTGCATGGAAAAGTTATTGAGGTGCCAAATGTTTGCGGAAAGTCGCTTGATGCCGGAGCAAAATTGTTGAACGAAAAACTTCTTGGCTACGAAATTGTTGATTATAAATATCAGAAAGGTGCCGCCGAGAATGAAATTCTTGAACAACGTCCCGTTGGTGCCGCCAAGGTGAAAAAAGGTCGTAAGATTCAGCTTACGCTTAATTCGGGTAAAGAGCCTACAATTCCTCTGCCCGATGTTATCGACAACTGCTCTTTGCGCGAGGCCGAGGCTCGTTTGCGCGCGGCCGGTTTTAAACTGACGGAGCATGTTACAGTCACCGGTGAGAAGGATTGGGTCTATTCGGTTGTCATGGGCAATGATACGCTGAAGAGTGCGGTCGAAATTCCTCTCGGTTCCACGCTTACTCTTGTCATTGGTAGTGGCGAAGAGAGTGAGAGTGCCGACTCTGTTGTTGTTGATGATTCATGGTTCGAATAAAATTTTATGGCTGTCGAAGAGAATCTTTTTAATACCGTTCCGGTAGAAGAAACTGCCGAGGGCATTTTTGACGATGAGACACTTTTTAAGGAGTATCGTTGCATTGCCGACAAAGGTCAGTCGCCATTGCGTGTCGATAAATTTCTTGTCGAGCATATAGCCCATATTTCGCGCAATAAAATACAACAAGCGGCCGATGCAGGTTCGCTGTCGGTGAATGGAAAGCCTGTAAAATGTAATTACAAAGTCAAGCCTTGTGACGTGGTCACTGTAACCATGGACACTCCTGCTTACGACAATACTATTGTTCCCGAGGATATTCCGCTTGACATTGTTTACGAAGATAGAGAACTTATGGTTGTAAATAAGCCTGCCGGCCTTGTTGTACATCCCGGTTGCGGAAACACTCATGGCACGCTTATAAATGCTGTCGCATGGCACATGCGTAACAACAGCGACTTCGACCCTAATGACCCGCAGGTGGGTCTTGTACACAGAATAGACAAAAATACTTCGGGGCTTTTGGTGGTGGCAAAGACACCTTATGCCAAGGCTCATCTTGGAATGCAGTTTTTTAAGAAAAGCACCAAGCGCACGTACAATGCTGTTGTGTGGGGCAGGGTGAAGGAAGATTCGGGTACCATAGAGGGTAATATTACCCGTAATCCGCGTAACAGGTTGCAAATGTGTGTATCGGCCGACCCCGAGGTTGGCAAGAGTGCTGTCACACACTATCGTGTGCTTGAGCGTTTAAGCTATGTGTCACTTGTCGAGTGTAACCTTGAAACAGGTCGTACGCATCAGATAAGGGTACACATGAAACATATTGGTCATACGCTTTTTAACGACGATTGTTACGGTGGCGACGAGATTCTCAAGGGTACGCACTTCAGTAAGTATAGTCAGTTTGTTCGTAATTGTTTCAAAATGTGTCCGCGTCAGGCGTTGCATGCAAGAACCCTTGGCTTTGTGCATCCGACAACGGGCGAAGAGATGTTTTTTAATTCGGAACTGCCGCAGGATTTTCAAAATCTTGTAGAGGCTTGGAGGGTCTATTCTGCCTCAAGCGCAAGCTATACTGATTAAGATTCTGTTTGATTTTATCTTGTCGCCCGACGTGAAAAACAGGGTGTGTTTATGGTTACTCTTTGAAAAGGGTGTCAAAATCCACACGGGGAAATATTTCCAACTTTCCGCCACGTGCGGCGTTGTAAATGTGTATACCCGATTGTTCGCAACTTTTTTGTGCCTGTTCGAAGGATTGCAACATAATATCTACTTCGGGCAGATTATGTGGCTTTTTGGGGTCGAACATCTTTTTGTTGCAGTAACTATCGCTTGTTACTTTGTTGTTGTTTATAGAGTAGCTGCAATCTATTCCCAATAAATAAATTTCGGTAAAGCCCATGTATGCTGCGAATTGTATCATTGAGTATGCTACTGTTTGTCCGCTGTAAACAACATTTTGGATGTTGTGCGAGAATCCTATGGGATTCTGTTTGAAAAGCATGTTGTAATATGTTACGCCGGGAATGTGGTAACGTTTGGAGTAATGCGATTTTATAAAGACATTGCCTTTTAGGGTCGATATTTTCTCTTTGTTGTTGAGCAGCACTTTATTATCTTGTACAAAGTAGTAGGTGGGGTAGAAATTAAATTCGTCGAACAGGTTTATAAGTGAATTGCATGCAAAGGTGTACTCTCTCTGTTGATAAAGTTTTTGCAGGTCCTCTTTGCGCAGACTGGGGCCGTTGCCTATGATGAAACATCTTTTTCCGGAGTGAATGTTTCTTAAACTGCTCAAGCGTTTACGGCTGTCAAACATGAATAACCCATAGATGTAGTTAAGGGCGTTCCATGTTTTTAACCATATTTTTTTAAATATTTCCATTCTCTATTTTTGTGTGTCGATGACTTTTTCTGCAAATTCAAAATCTTCGGGGTAGTCTATGTCTATACCCTCTATCTGGTCAATGAGTGCCATGTAGGGGGTTGCTCCTATGCGTTGGTGATGGCTCGTCCATGTTTCACGGCGGAAAATATAGAATGAGCTTGTCTCTACGTATACCGGTTCAATCTCTTGTGTGCGGGGAATATTCTTTAGATTGTAGTTGAGTGGTGCGCCTTTGTACCATGTGAATGTTTGCACTTTTTGTGCCGAAAATGCCGAGTCATACTCTCCCGAGAGTACTTTTTCTATGGCATTGCCGATGGTTGATGCTTTTATGAAAGGCGAGGTTGTGTGTCCCAGCAGATATATGTCGGCTGATACGTCCTTGACGAATGCGTCGTATATCTCTTCGCCTAATGTTTCGTCGCTGTCGAGCGTGCTATTGCGTTTGAGAAACTTTACTCCCTCGGGTAGATGTGCTGTTATTGTTTCGTCGCTGCAATATACATATATTTCGTCAATTTGCGGCACTTGGGTAAGTGTCTCTAATATGTAGTGCATAAGGGGTTTGTTGCCTAACAACTTAAGGTTTTTTCCAACGACGCGCTTACTGTTCAGGCGAATGGGTACGAATGCTACTACTTTCATTTTTTTTAAATGCAACTGAATGTGTCTATTACTCCTACAAGTTTATTCTCGGAATTTACAACTACAAGTGAGTGTATGTTGTGCTTTCGCATAAGTGTTTCGGCTTGCGATAGTTTCGCTGTCTCAAGTATGATTTTGGGCGCGTGGCTCATTATGTCATTTACTGTCAGTTCGAAGAAATGTTCTTGGTCGCGTTGCATTGCTCGGCGTATGTCACCGTCGGTAACCGTACCTAAAATTTTTTCGTTCTCTATGGCTATGGCTATTCCCATTTTTGTGAGACTTATCTGCATGAGTACGTCGCTTATCTTTGAGTCGCGTGTGACGATTGGTAGGTCGTCTGTGCGCATGTAGTCTTTTACTCGTGCGAGCAATCGGCGTCCCAATGAGCCTCCGGGGTGGAACTGTGCAAAGTCGGATGCTTTGAATTTGCGCACTGTCATCAATGCACAAGCAATGGCGTCGCCCATGGCAAGTGTGGCGGTGGTTGATGATGTTGGTGCCAAATTCAGCGGGCACGCCTCTTTGTTTACCGAAACGTTAAGGTGGCAGGTCGAGTATTTTGCCAGCAACGACGCAGGGTTGCCCGACATAGATATTATGGGAATGTTACGGTCGGTCAGCAGGGGGATGAAACGCAAAAGCTCGTCAGTTTGTCCTGAATTGGAGATTGCAAGCACTACGTCCCCCGAAGTAAACATTCCGAGGTCTCCATGAAATGCGTCCAACGGGTTTACAAAAAACGAGGGGGTGCCTGTACTTGCCAATGTGGATGCTATCTTTGCACCTATATGCCCTGATTTTCCCACTCCTGTTACAATGAGTTTACCCGTACTTTCTATAATCAGTTCTATGGCTTTGGTAAAATTTTCGTCTAATTTGGGTATTAGGTTCAGAATGGCTTCCGCTTCGTCCTGAAAACATTTTTTTGCTACGCTTAGAACATCTGTCATATTCGTGTCGTTTTTTGTTCTTTGTTTGTGGCTCAAGTTTTTACGCCGTTATATTTTTTCGACGTATTCCTGCTTGTTGTAAATATAGTTAAAACCAAGTGTTTAATGTTGTATTGTTTGAATTTAACATCATGGTATTACCTGATTTTTTTACAAATATACGATAAAAATAGAATTTTATCCTATTTTTTTGCAAGTATTATGCCGAATTCATATAACATAAATAGCGGTAGGAATACCGTCATTAGAGTGAATGGGTCGCCTGATGGAGTGATTATTGCGGCTAAGACCATCAACACCACAATGGCGTGACGACGGAATTTGCGCAGGAATGCCTTGTTTACGACACCCAATCCCGATAAAATCCATACAAGCAGTGGCATTTCAAATACAATGCCCATGACAAGTATCATCATCATAAAATTGCCCATGTATGATGATAATGATATTTGATTGGTGATTGCCTCACTAAGCTGGTACTCGGTCAAAAAGCGGAATGTAAAGGGAAATACAAGTGCGTAGCCAATGGTGCATCCTAAATAGAACATTACCGTGCCGAAAAGAAATGCAAAGCCTATGTATTTCTCTTCATTTTTGTAGAGTGCGGGTTTAATGAACCGCCACAATTCGTATATAAGATAGGGAAATGAGAGTATAAACGCGAACCAGAAGGCTGTTGTTATGTGGGTAAGGAACTGTGATGCAACGTTTATGTTAATTATTTCTACTGAATAATTGTCGTTGCTGAAGTTGGGAAAGAACGGTCCTAAATGTCCCAATTTTGACAGCCAACGGTACAGAAAAAACTGTGATGTTGTTGGGGCCAATATGAATTTGTCGAATATTGTAGGCATGTATGAAAATAGCCCCACAAGAAGTATTACCATTACAATCGCCACACGCATCAACGACCATCTGAGTGCTTCAAGGTGGTCCCAAAAACTCATATTTTGCTCTTCTGCCATAATACTCTGTCTGTCTCATTTTTAAGGAGACGCACATTTGTACGTCTCCTTATATGTTATATTTTTTTGCAAAGATAGTGCAAGCTGAGCGCAATACAAAAAAAGCTGGCTTTTTTTTATTGCCGAGACGCCGCCTATCTTATCGAAAGATAGTGCAAGTCGCAAATGCTTTTTTTTATTGCCGAGGCGCCGCCTATCTT
>CAZXIQ010000038.1:0-10951 GCA_964640785.1 uncultured Bacteroidaceae bacterium
ACCACCCCGTTTATACTGAAAGATGTTGAACGTTTAATCAACTCAAACGAACGCATAAATGTTTTATTCCAATCATGCTTGGCAGGCTCACCACCCCACACAGCTTTGGTTCCACCGTTTATAGACGAGCATACATGAGGAGCATCGAAACGGAATTTCGTCACACCGATAAAATTCTCTTCGGCCGAAACTTTTGTGTCTATATCCAAAGAAAAATATGTTTCACTAATGGAATTCCTTATATAAGTATCTTTTGTGACAGCAGTAAATGTTACCACATTGTCAAAGCCCGATTTTTTTGCACAGCCAAGCAAAGTTTTCAGATAATTCTTATCACTTTTTTCGAGCCCTTGTGCCTCTTCTATCTGCAATAATATTATATTACCGCCGTTGCTTGCAAGCGAGCCCGAAAGTTCCTTGCCCAATGCCATAAAGTAACGCTCTACCCGTTGCATAAATGCTTTTTGAGTGCTACGCAATCTTATTCCGTCCACGTTCAAAAGCCACCAAGGAAGGCCACCCATGTCCCATTCGGCACCTACATAAGGCCCTATGTGCAACCACACAAAAAGTCCCTTTTCCTGCGCAAGGCGACAAAAGGTCTTTACGTCGTTCATGCCCTCAAAATCGAAACTGCCCTCTTGAGGCTCATGCAACATCCAAGGTACTTTCACCGTTACAGTGTTCAGCCCCATCGACGATAGAAGTTCGAGCCTGTTATCCCAATATTCCCGAGGTATACGGGCATAATCTATTTCGCCGGATGCAACAATATATGGCTGTCCGTCCATTTTTATTACAGCATCCTCTACCTGCAAGGTGTGTTTTTTGTTACCGCAAGCACTAATGGCAATAGCGGTAACAAAAAACGCAACTATGTACAAACAAAGACTTATTCTTTTCACAATCAACCCACTAACAAAGTTTTACAAACAATTCGATAGCCTGATACTCGGGAAGACCTATCTTATCGAACAGATGAGCGGTATTCTGCATACGCTCCTCGGCACGCTCCCAAAATTCGCGAGAATCCTCACCGGGGAAAGGAACAATATCTTTCTGCGAAAGGTGGCGGAAAATAGCGTGACGCTTTCTTATCATTTCGGCAGGGCTTAAGGGAACTGCCATGTCAGCAACTGCCAAGTCCCACTCTTGCCATGCTCCACGATAGAGCCAAATGTGACAATCCTTTACCCACTCCTCGTTTTTCAATCTCTCAAATGCACGAAGAACAGCCTCGACACAAACACGGTGTGTACCATGAGGGTCGGTAAGGTCACCTGCTGCATATATCTGATGGGGCTTAATCTTTTGCATCAGTTCAACAACAATGTCAATATCCTTTTCTGTAAGCTCACCTTTCTTTATTCCACCTGTCTCGTAGAAAGGCAGATTAAGGAAATGGGCATTTGTTCTATCGTCCAGTCCCAATGTGCGACACGCAGCACGCGCCTCGGCACGCCTTATTGCACCTTTAATATCAAGCAGACGACGCGGCTCGGGCATACCCGGTTTTTTAGAATCTATTACCTCCTTTATTTCATTATAAATATCGCCGAACCCCATTTCACGGGCAGTGTCGATATTTTGCAGCACAACATCATCGTAAACTGCAACGTTACCCGAAGTCTCGTATGCTACATGTACATCGTGTCCCTGCTGAACAAGACGATTGAAGGTACCACCCATAGATATTACATCATCATCGGGGTGAGGCGAGAAAATTATTACTCTCTTGGGGTAAGGTTGTGAAGGAACAGGACGTGTAGTGTCGTCTGTGTCAGGCTTTCCACCCGGCCAACCTGAGATTGTGTGCTGTATGTCGTTGAATACACGAATGTTTATTTCGTCGTACGCACCCACACGCTCGAGCAAGTCTGTCAGCGAGTTTTTTACATAATCCTGATTGGTAAGCTTCAGGATAGGCTTATTTACAGCCTCGCACAACCAAAGTACAGCTTTTCTTATCAATTTTGGCGACCATTCGATGGGAGGAGCTATCAGCCACGGCATTTTTACTCGTGTAAGTTCTTGTGCGGCATTCTCGTCTATCACCACTTGAATATTATTGTGCTCTTGCAGACAGGTAACAGGGATATTCTCATTCTCGGTACCTTCGACAAGATTGTAGGCTACCTTGGCCTTATCCTCACCCCAAATTATCAACACCACACGCTTAGCCTTCATTATTGTATTAAGGCCCATAGTGATAGCCATTTTGGGAACATCGTTGGGGTTTGAGAAGAAAGCAGTTTGTGTCTTACGGGAATTATAGCTGAGCTGCACGCGACGTGTAGTAGATTTTGCATAGGTACCCGGTTCGTTGAAACCAACCTGACCAAGCTCGCCGACACCCATAATCATAAGGTCTATTTTACCACTTATCTTACGCTCAAGATTCTCGCAATACGCATTTACCGCCTCAGGGGAAATTGTACCGTCGGGGAAATGCACACTCTCCGGGGCAATATCCACATAATTCAAAAATTCCTCGTGTATTCTATAATTGCGGCTCTGTGGAGAGTTTGGCGACATAGGATAAAATTCATCGAGACTGTAAACCTCGACATTCTTAAAGCTTACTTCGCCATTTTTATACATATTCACAAGTTCTTTATAGAGCCCCACAGGGGAACGACCGGTGGAGAGCCCTAACACAAATTTAGACTCACCCTTATGTTCATTTATTGCTTTAACCACAAGCGACGCTGCATATTTTGCACCCTCTAACTCTGTGGGATGAATACTTGTAGGAACTTTCTCATATCTGCAAATGCTATCGACAGAAACAGAAGCAGACAATTCGCCGATTTTTGGCAATACAAATTTACTTTCCATAATATATACTATATTTATAAATTCTGACGTTGCCGTGCAAAGTTCATCACCTCCATCGGCGAACGTCCTTTTTCTAACATTGTTCTCATATATCTCATATAAAGGTCGCTGTGACGAAAAAACATTTTATACCCTTCGCACAGACTGTTTTTATACGGTTCTCCGTTTCTTGCCTCGTCGAAACGATGTTTGGGACATTCGCCACGACAAAGGAAATTATATGTACACCGTTTACACTCCATAGGAAGAGCCTCGCGTTTATCTCGTCCAAAGGCACGATGCTCTTCACTGTTATACATTTCTGCGAGTGAGCAGGTTGTTATGTTTCCCAACCGATATTCGGGGTAAACAAAATGGTCACATGAGTATACATCGCCATTATGTTCCACCACAGGAGCATCGCCGCATGTCTCGCAAAATGCACACAACGACGGTGCGACACCACACCAATTTGCAAGCGTCACGTCGAAAAGCTGCACATAGCAACGCCCCACATCATTTATCACCCACTCATCAAACACGTCGCACATGAATTGTCCGAATGCCGTTGCCGACACCGACCATTGTGTCTGTCGGCCACTCTCGTCGTCGGGCGACACTATCAACGAGCGCCTGCTCTGCGAAGTATGGGATTGCACATGCTCTACCACCGGCAAAAATTGTATAAAATCGCCCATGCCACGCAAGAATCTGTAAACTTCGCCGCCGCGACCTTCACTTACCGAATTTATCGTTGTGAGAATATTATACTCCACTCCATAGTTTCTCATAAGTTCAATCGCTGCAATCACTTTGTCAAAAGTCGGAGCACCACCGCAGTCGCGACGATAAGCATCGTGAACATCACCCGGCCCATCGAGAGAAATGCCGACAAGAAAATTATTATCCTTGAAAAAACGGCACCATTCATCGTTCATAAGCACACCGTTTGTCTGCAAAGTATTCTCTATCTTCTTATCGCCACAATAACGCTGCTGATACATCATTGCACGACGAAAAAAATCCAATCCGGCAAGCAAGGGCTCGCCACCATGCCAACAGAATGTGACAACAGGCTGTGACACGCAGCTCAAATATTGTTCAATGTAGAGCCTTAGCACCTCGTCGCTCATAAACATGTGCGAGGATGAAGAGGTGTACAATTCGGCCTTATCCTTATAATAGCAATAGCTGCAATTAAGATTACATGTGGCACCGACAGGCTTAACCATTGTTGCGAAAGCCGGTCCTTGCCTCATCTTCACAACATCCGTCAAATGAATATTGTTCTTTCTGTTACTCTTCATACAGACTTTATGGTTATCTTGCAACTGTCAGTCGGCTATATACATCTCTTCGCCATATTTTTTTTGCAGTTCCACTAACTTTGCTTTAAGCTCTTTTGTTATTTCATCGGTGCCGGGCTTACCATACAGATTGTTCATCTCTGACGGGTCGTTCGACAGGTCATACAACTCCCACACATCAATATCGTTGTAGAAATGTATAAGTTTATATCTGTCGGTGCGTACACCATTGTGTCTTTTTACCATATGTTCGGCCGGATACTCGAAAAAGTGATAATAGAGAGCATCGCGACCTTTTATTTCCTTGGCACCTTTGAGCAGAGGCAACAAAGAGACGCCCTGTATATCCTGCGGAACGTCTACCCCCGCAAGGTCGAGGAATGTAGGTGCGTAGTCGATATTCTGAACAAGTTCATCCACCTGCCCTGTAACGCCACCCGGCAGACGCATCAACAACGGAGTTCTGAATGACTCTTCGTACATGAAACGTTTGTCGAACCATCCATGCTCGCCCATATAAAATCCTTGGTCCGAGGTGTAGACAACAAGGGTATTTTTGTCGAGGCCCTCTTTTTCGAGATAATCGAGCACACGTCCCACATTGCGGTCGATAGAGGTTATCACGCGAAGATAATCGCGCATATATTGGTTGAACTTCCACTCGTCCAGTTCCTTGCCCGTAAGGCCTTGGCTCTTGAAGTCGGCAATAATCTTATCGTAGTGGGCGTTCCAAGCAGCTTTTTGTGCAGAGTCCATATTTGCATATAGCGCACGCCCCCATTTTTCAAGCCCGGGATTGGAATGAATCTCATTCTCTTTGTCGGCAAGCTTAAGGTCGTAGACTAAGTCCATGTCTCGCGAAACGGACATTTGTTGCGCCGCAGCAGCCGGACGTCCTTCGTAGTTGTCGTAGAAAGTGGACGGCAATGGGAACTTTTTATCGGCAAAAAGATTAAAGTCGCAAGTATCGGGCATCCATGTGCGATGCGGGGCCTTATGATGCAACAACAGGCAGAAAGGCTTTTCTTTGTTGCGTATGCTATCGAGCCATCTAATGGCAATGTCGGTTGTAATATTCGTAGCGTACCCTTTTCGTTGCACCTTCTTGCCATTGCTTATGAAAGTAGGATTATAGTAATCCCCTTGCCCTATAAGAATATCCCAATGGTCGAACCCTGTCGGTTCCGAAACAAGATGCCACTTGCCCACTACCGCCGTTTCGTACCCGTTGGCACGCAACAATTTGGGAAAAGTCTGTTGCGAAGCGTCAAATTTTCTGGTATTATCGGTAAAGCCGTTCGTGTGGCTGTGTTTACCGGTGAGCATGCAGGCGCGGCTGGGACCGCTGAGCGAATTTGCAACAAAGCTGTTGGCAAATTTTACACCATCGGCTGCTATGCGGTCAATATTGGGCGTAGATATATAACTATTGTCATACGCACTTATAGTCTGATAGGAGTGGTCGTCACACATGATGAAAAGAATATTCATTTTTGTATTCTCGACCTTCTCCTTGCAACTTACAATCGGTAGCACGGCCGCTCCAAGCATGGAGCATGATATTGCCTTAATTATCTTGTTTTTCATTGTTTATTATCGTACAGGTTTAAGAAATACTCTTGTACCATTTACAATTATTACGCCACGCGGAGCCAAAGGATATATATTTTCGCCTACTCCGACCTCTATTTCACCGGCAAGAGTACCATCTGTGCGATATATATTAAGTGTAGTATCGACGGTAGACTCTATTGTCAGCACCCCACCCTTAACCGAAACAACAATTCCGTTGTTGCTGTTGCTCTTGTCGTTCCACTCGGGATAAATTTCATCGTCTATTCCTGTGGGAACGGTAAGATTGTCATAAATATATTGCACGCGGTTCCTTATCCACGTCTTAAATGTCTCGAAATATGTTGCATAGGAATTGTTCGACAATCCGTTTTCTGCACTATGGGCATAAGAGGGTTCGGCGTACGCATAATAATCGTCCATCCAGTTTAGGAGTTCCTCAACACCATTGTTCTCTACGAATTTCACCCATACTTTATAATAGGCCTCAATAACCTCTTCGTGTGTCATCATCGACCTGAAGAAATTGGTACCTATTCCATTCATCACACCTATTGTTTTATAGGCATAGGTTTTAAAATATGAGCCGTTTGATTCATAGCCGAATCCCCAGTCAAAATCCCATCCGGGACCCCATATATACCTGTCTGTTCCGGTGGGTTTGTAAAGGAACGTGCTCTTGGGGTGGTTGAGTTCCGTATTTCCGCACAGTTCATTCATAAACATGAATGTTGCAAAAGAATCGAGACTGAGGTAAGGCGACAAACTGCGTTTCAACTTCAATGCCTTCTCAAATTCCGCCCAATCGCTCTCGACCTTAGTCTGTGTTATAGGACAGCCCTCTTCGGCAAAATCAGGGTTCTTTATATTAATAGGAAGGTTAAATTGCATTGACCTGAACTTATAATCTTCGTCGTAATAAGAGTCAAGTTCGAGCAACAATGAAAAATCATCCTCGTCGATGCAGTTATTATGTATACCCACATGTTCGGTAATTGTGTAGCAGCCATAATATACACCATTCACATAAAGTTCTATGGGAATGCTGTGCGGCTGATAGGGTGCTCCTACCATGCGGCCGGCCTTGAAGATGGTTGCATTCATCATTTCCGTAACATCCTGATAGTTGGACATCAGGTTCCAGCGTTTACCTTTTTTGAGGCCGCACAACTTTGTCTTTTCGGCAAACCTTATGGTGTAAGGTTTTTTACGCCAATGCCACGAACTGTTTCCACGACCTTTAATTTCGATGGAATCTTCTACCGACTCGTACATGCCTTTACCGTTGAGAGAAAATTTTGCTTTCAGCCAATACTCTTTGCTGGTGATTGTAGCCCCACCGTCAATGTCAATATCGAGACGCGGAACTGCGGCTGTATCGGCGCGGAACGAGAGGTTCACCTTATATTCACGTCCAAGGGGGCGTTCAAAGTATTGATAATAGTCGACAGGAGGGTTATTTTTATCCTCTAACGGTTCGTACAATTTAAGTTCGGCAAGGCAGAGGTAATTCTTGTAATTACTTTTTGTACACTCTATTCTTATGTACCTTACACGACGGCCGGCATCCAACACCGGAGAGGTAAATGTTGCATTTGCGCCAAATTCGGGAATACCATCCTCTACATTGAATGAATCTACCGGCAACCATGTTTTATTATTGGTGCTTGTATATACCTTGAATGCCAACGGCTGACGCTGGTCAGTATCGTGACGCGTCATATAATAAAATGCAAAATATCTTTTATACTCGGCAAGTTTAATATCTATATAGGGGCAGGAGTCGAGAGGCAACACTTCGTATGTGTTTCTGTCGGCCGAACTTGTACAATGAAAGAAAGTGGTCGGGTCATTGTCAAGCACTTTGTCCAAGCTGTTATTGGTGATGGTAGGAGCATTTGTAGACAACATTTCTGCCGTCATTGGAATTTCTATAAGCGAGTCGGCATTGTATTTGACCTTCACAAAGGCCCTGTCGAGCATTGTACCGGGCATACTGTCTTTTACGGTGTAGGTTATCTCTCTGTCGAAACGTACGCGCGAAACACGTGTCTGTTGCAGTACAGTATCGACGTACACAAGTGCAGGCCTGTTTGTCTCGAACGAAGGTCGCAAATCTTTGCCCATCATGCAACCCATATTTCCATAAATGCGGTTACCGCTGATAACGCAATAAACATCATTGTCAAGGTCGCTATTGTACTTGTTGTTAATTTTAAATGTTGTAAACTTCGGTTCTTCACGTTGTATGCGCGAAACAGAATCGACGTCAATCTTAGAGAAAGAGATGAGACTATCGTTGAGCAATGTGAAATTTATCTTATAATTCGTCTGCTCATATTTTTTCACTAAAGAATCGGGCACAGCATAAACCCCCTCGCCGGTGTTCCTGTACACATAATAGACCGAGTCGGATGTTTGTGTTTGAGCAGTTGCACCACCCACACAGCACAGCAGCATCATTAGTACAATCTTAGCCTTATTGCTAAGCTTTTTATACACACTGCCAATAATTACAAAAGTATTGTTTTTCATATTGCCTATATTTGACATTCGACAAACAGAGACTGCACAGAAAGCACAACAAACGCCCGACGGTACAGCACTCCTAAATTAATTGCCAAATTTACGCATTTAACACCAAAAACAAAATTCAAGATACTTAATTTATGTTATATTCAACAAAATTCACTTTTTCACAAGTGAAAAATCACGTATTAAGCAAAAGAATTTGAAAATATTTTAAATTACATCCTACTTCTTGTCCACGTTATCTTTTATAAAGCAAAACTGCATAATAAATATAAATCATCGGCGCACACCGCCGATGATTGATATAAAAGATATAATAACTATTAGAAATTTAAACAGTTTCTTATTTCCAGCCCAATGCCGAGGCACCAAGAACAGCTGCATCGGCACCCGAAAGGCTCGATTGCAGAATCTCGACCTTGTTTTTCCAGAAAGAGACAACCTTTTCGTTCATGCGTGTACGGATGGGAGTGAGCAACAACTCACCGGCATTTGCAAGACCACCAAAGAGAATAATTGCCTGTGGAACCGAGAATGCGATAAAGTCGCAGAAGGCCTCACCCAAGATTGCACCTGTAAACTCGAAAAGCTCTTTTGCAAAAGCATCACCCTCGACAGCCGCATCGTATATCATTTTAGAAGTAATTTCCTCGGGGGCAACATTGCGAAGAACAGTTGCATCGTCGCGTGTTTCGAGCCATTTTTTCGCAGTGCGCACAAAGCCCGTAGCCGAAGCGTATGTTTCGAGACAATCTATACGTCCGCATCCGCACTGACGCCCCTCGCGCTCATATGCAGTAACGTGACCAAGTTCACCGGCAAGACCGTCGTAACCATAAATAAGATTACCACCCGAAACAATACCACTGCCGACACCTGTACCGAGTGTTATAACAATAAAGTCGCGCATACCCTTGGCTGCACCATATTTCATTTCACCGATAGCCGCAGCATTGGCATCGTTGGTAACCTTTGTAGGCAACCCGCTCTTCTCTGTCAGCACACGGCCAAGAGGCACACGTCCTTTCCAAGGAAGATTGGCAGCATTTTCAATGTCACCACTATAATAGTTACCCATTGGAGCACCCACACCAATACCGTCAATATCATCCATTGCCACAGAATTCTCTTGAGCCAACTTATTGATAACAGCAACCACAGCATTGGCATAATCGTCAAGCTCGGCATACTTTTGAGTTTTTACAGAATCGTCCTTGGCAAGAATCTTGCCATTTACATCCACAAGACCTATAACAGTATTTGTACCGCCAAGGTCTATTCCTATTACATAATTTGCCATATTGATTATTATTAAATTGTCGATTTTTCAAATTTACACAGTTTTTTTATAACTATCACCATTTTTTTCAAAAAAATCACATAAAATGCAATTCACCCTAACAAGTTGCCCAATTTATATCGCCCATTCTTATAGAGCAATAAATAGGATGTTTAATTATTTTTTGCAAAGCGCAGCGGGCAACGTGACCGAGAAAAAGAAAAAAAAAACAGACATTTTTGAATATAAAAAACGGCGAAACATTCGGCCTCTATAAGAAAATATTTTTTAGAAATTTAAACAGTTTCTTAGATTTTTCGTACTTTTGCATAAAATTCAGCAACGATGTTCAACAATAATCCAACATATAAAATCTGCACTTCCCCTAAGGTCACAATATGGGGAAAAGAACATCCGTTTGCACAAATCATTTAGCCGAATTACATCTATCATATTAATAGATATTCAGGCTCCAAATTATTAATTTCTAATCACATATTTTATTCAAATGAGGAAAAATCATTTTCTCATAGTCTCCCTATTGGGGATACTATGTGCAAATGCCGTATGTGCTCAAACCGTTGAAAAACGCAGTTTGACCATCGAGCAAATGTTTGAGCTGGCCGAACAAAACAACAGGCGCATAAAAGCTCATGCCACTGCCGTAAAACAAGCATTGGAAGAAGTGAAAGTTGCAAAAAACGGTTATTTGCCATCCATTGACGCATCACTATCATTTTCGTACAATGGAGACGGAACTATCCTTGACAGAGATTTCAAAAATTCGTTCAAGACCGACATTCCGGAATTCGGAAATAATTTTGCGCTCGAAGTATCACAAGTAATTTATGCAGGCGGCGCAATCAGCAGTGGGGTAAAATTATCCAAATTGCAGGCACAGATGAAGTCTCTCGACGCAGACCTTAACCGTCAAGAGGTTCGCCTTCTCATTGTGGGCAATTATTTGGAGCTTTGCAAATTGGAAAACCAAATACAAGTTTTTGACAGTCACATCATTCAGACAGAGAAAATTTTAAAAGAGATGCGCATTCGTCACGAACAAGGCACAGCATTGCACAACGACATTACTCGATACGAATTACAGTTGCAAAACCTGAATTATTCCAAACTGCAATTACTTAACGCCAAACAAATTCTTAACAATCAGCTTACCGTCACTCTTGGACTGCCCGAAACAGTGATTATTCAGGCCGACTCTGTTCACACATCCATGTTAGCAGATAAAAGTGCAGCAGAGTGGCAAGACGAAGCAAAATACTCATCTATCCCCATTAAGATAGCCGAAAAAGCAATACAAATGAGCGAACAAAAGAAAATTTCATCCGCCTCTGAACGCCTGCCAAGTGTAGCCCTGTTTGCAGTGAACAACCTCTCAGGGCCTGTTACAATAGAGATACCGGCAATTAACAAAAATTTCAACTAC
>CAZXIQ010000039.1:0-10898 GCA_964640785.1 uncultured Bacteroidaceae bacterium
CATTATCGTAAAGTACTAAGTCGCCGGCTTGCAGTATTGTTGCAAGGTGTGCGTGTGCATCGTTGAGGTTTGCTGCGAAATATGTTTTTTTGTTGTCAAATTGTTCCTGCTCAATTCCGCTTTTTATTGCTTCGCGGTTGGTCTCGTTTACAATGATTGCATAGTCGCAACCTTGTGCTATGTGTGTGCCGAGGGTTTTATTTGCGTCGTACTGCCTTTGTCCCATTTCTACGAATCCCGGGGTTATTATTATGCGTTTGTTGCCTTCGCCGACACTGAAGTTCTTTAGTACTTCAATGGCCATTGCTGCTCCTGCGGGGTTCGAGTTGTATGCGTCGTCGAGAATGGTTATTCCGTTTGCACGACGCATAGACAGACGGTGCTCGACGGGTTGCAGACGCGAGATTGCTGCCTTTTGTTTGTTTGCGGGCACTTGCAGGTGGTTGGCTGCTGCGGTGGCGGCTAATATGTTTAACAGATTTCCGCGACCGAGTAGTTTGCTCTCGTATTCTTCGCCGTCGAGGGTGAATGATACTCCGTTTGCACCGTATTGTATATTTTGTGCGTTCAGCTTGGCTTTATTGTTGTTTACGCCGTATGTTAATGTGGTGCATGTGGATTTTTGAGCTTTGTAGCTGCTGATGCCTTCGGAGTCGTAGTTCAATATTGCAAGGCCGTCGGCGGGTAGCGAGTCTATTAGCTCGAATTTTGTTTTTTGAATATTTTCGAAACTTTTGAATGTTTCGAGGTGCATTTCACCTATTGCGGTGAGTATGCCTATCTGCGGGTGTACAAGGTCGCATATTTCTTTTATGTCACCCGCTTGTTTGGCTCCCATCTCCACGATGAATATTTGATGATAGGGACGCAGTTGCTCGCGTATGGTGCGGACGACGCCCAGCAGGGTGTTGAAATTGCCGGGGGTTACAAGTACGTTGTATTTTTCGGATAGTATGCGTGCAAGGTAGTTCTTTGTGCTTGTCTTGCCGAAACTTCCGGTTATGCCTATTATTATAAGGCTCTTATGTGACGATATTATTTTTTTTGCATCGTTGTAGTAGTAGCGTGTGATGGCTTTTTCTATGGGGGTGTTTACGAGGTTGGCGAGCAGGGCTGTTATGTTAGAGAATAGCAGTGTGAGTGTTGCTGCCAATGGGGTGTACGAAATGTTTGTGACTGCTGTTGCTGCAATGATGAGTGCAACGATTATCAGGGCTGTTGTGTATAGTCGCTTGACCCTGTTGGTAAAGACTATCGGGGTTTTGTATTTTTCTGTAAGTTCTTTGTATATGCTTGCTGCTGCTATTATTGTTGCTACTATTGTAAGCCATTCGTTGAGCAGGCATAATAGTATGGCCACAGGCCACCATTTGCGGTGTGTGAATATGTTTGCCGGCCACCACCAACGAAAATATCGGCTGTAACGGTACGAACTTAATTGAAACATCTGTATGTCGTAACGCAGTGTTACTATGCAGCATGCAATGACGGCGATTGTGTATATTAATGAGAGAATGGTCATGTGTTTTTTATTTTATTTTGAAGAAACTTTTCATTACCGAGGTAAAAAGTCCGGGATTTTCGAGAAATGAGAAGTGCCCTGTGCCGTGTGCTATCACAAGTCCGGCATCTTTTATATGTTTTTCCATATATTTTGCGTCGGCAAGGGGGGTGGCAGTGTCGCGGTCGCCCCAAAAGAGAAGTACGGGGGCTTTAATGGCCGGCATCACATGCTTGAGGTCTTCATTTACTACTTTCGATAGTATGCGGCGCATCATGGGGGTGGCATTGTTATAGTCGGACGAGCCTGAACCTTTGCGAAATTTGTTGAGTAATTCCTCGGCTTTTGCTTTTGGTAAAAATGTGTTACACAGCCATTTTGCGCATTTGTATGTGTATACTTTGCGGTAGTATTTCCATGAGCGTTTGGGCTTTATGCCTGCGGCGTCTACAAGAACCACGCGGGCTGTCTCGTTGCGCGAGGAGTAGAGCAGTGACACCCGGCCTCCGAAAGAGTGTCCCACGAGTGAGGGCTTTTTTATGTCATTGTCGGCAACGAATTTTTCTATAAGGCGTGTATATTCTTCCACTCCCCAAACTTCGCTTGGCTCGCATGATGCTCCGAATCCGGGAAAGTCGAAAGAGTATACTTTGTATTGTCCTGAAAGTGTGGTGGCAAGGGATTTGAAAATTTCGTGTGTGCATCCCCAACCGTGTAGCAGAAGTACAGTCTCTTCGCTTTCGCCTGTAACTTCTACAAATACATCTTTATTGTCGTATTTATATGTCATTTCTTGTTTGCATTCTTTTCATTTGCAAATATACTAACAAACGAGCGAGAAATATCAAGTTTACTTGAATATTTTTCACAGCGAGTGCAGTCCATATTCGTCGTTTATGACAAATATACTAAAATAAAATTCAAACAGCTTCTAAGTTGTATGGAATTTAAACTTTTTGTATCTTCGCAGAGATAATTGTATTTTATGCGTAATGTTTCCACAAAAATAGAACTGCTTGCTCCGGCCCGCAATTTCGAGACGGCTGTCGATGCTATTAATCATGGAGCTGATGCTGTGTATATAGGTGCTCCGCGTTTCGGCGCGCGTCAGGCTGCCGGAAATTCTGTCGAGGATATTGCACGGTTGGTTGATTATGCTCATATTTTCGGTGTTAAGGTTTATGTTACGCTTAATACTATTTTGTTTGATGAAGAGATTGTCGAGGTTGAGGCTCTTATAAGGGAACTGTATGATGCCGGAGTGGATGCGCTCATTGTTCAGGATATGGGGATTACGCGCATGAATATTCCGCCAATTGCTCTGCACGCAAGCACTCAGATGGATAATAGGACGCCCGAGAAGGTCGATTTTCTCTATCGTGCAGGCTTTGAACAGGTGGTTCTGGCGCGTGAGCTTTCGTTGAGCGAGATTGAGGCTGTTCACAAGGCTGTTCCCGGGGCGCGGCTCGAGGCTTTTGTGCATGGTGCGTTGTGTGTAAGTTATAGTGGCCGATGCTATGCTTCGCATCATTGTTTCGGCCGCAGTGCCAATCGTGGTGCATGTGCGCAATTTTGTCGTCTCTCTTTCGACCTTGTTGATGCTGAAGGCTGTGTGGTTGTCAAGGATAAGCATCTTTTGTCGCTCAAGGATATGAATCGTAGCGATGCGCTTGAACGGATGCTCGATGCGGGTGTCGTCTCTTTTAAGATTGAGGGTAGGCTGAAGGAAAATTCGTATGTGAAGAATGTTACGGCTTATTATCGTGGAAAACTCGACGATATTTTTTCTCGTAGGCAGGAGTTTGTGCGTTCCTCTTACGGTGTGTCGCGTCCGCAGTTTACTCCGGCGCCCGAAAAGAGTTTCAGCCGTGGTTTTACGCACTATTTTCTCGACGGACGTGGTGAGGATATTGCCTCTTTTGATACGCCTAAGTCTTTGGGTGAAAGGATGGGGGTGGTTACAAAGGTTTTCAGAAATTATATTCTTGTGTCTGATGGCCGCGCTTTTGCCAATGGCGATGGTGCTTGTTTTGTGGGAATGGACGGAAAGTTACAGGGTTTCAGGGTAAACAGGGTCGAGGGGGACAGGCTTTTTCCGCAGACAATGCCCGATGTTTATCAGGGTGCACAAATTTTCCGTAACCATAGTGTTGTGTTCGAGCATGAGGTTGCGCGCTCTTCGACGCCTCGAAAATTGAGGCTCGACATTGTTTTTGATGTTGGCGACACAGGTTTTTCTCTTACCGCTACTGATGAGAGTGGTGTTTCTGTTACGGTGGATGCTATGTGTGAAAAGGCTCTTGCGCGTACGCCTCAAAGAGCTAATCTGCTTGCACAGCTATCGAAATGGGGTAATACTCCTTTTGAAATTTCAGAGGCGAAGGTTGTTTTTGCCGAGGATTACTTTATCCCTTCGTCGCTTGTGGCGGATATGCGCCGCAAGGCTTGCGATGAGTTATTGGCGTGTCATAAAAAGGAGTATGTTCGCGAGGTTCGTAAGCCTCTTTCGTCGCCGCTTGCGTGTGTCGAAAAATCGTTGGATTATACGGCGAACGTTGCAAACGGTCTTGCGCGTGAGTTTTATGTGTCGTGTGGAGTGGAGACTGTGTCGCCTGCTTATGAATTGAATGCTCCGGCGGGGGTGCCTGTGATGGATTGTAAGCATTGTATTAAGTATAGTTTGGGGTGGTGCAGCAAAAGTGGTGTTAAGAATCCGCATAAAGAGCCTTTCTTCTTGGTTGCCGGCGATGGCAGACGTTTCAAACTTTCATTTGATTGCAAAAATTGTCAAATGTTGGTTGTGAGCGAATAGGTATCCTTTTAAAGAATTGTTTAAATTTAGAAACTGTTTCTAATTTCTTATTATTTCTTTTCTTTTTTTGTTAATAAAAGATGTTTTTATTAACAAAAAACTTTGGCTTTTAAAATCATTTGTATAAATTTGTAAAATGCCACGTGTGTGGCATGCGAAACTGTGTGCTTTTTATTACTATGATATGATTTTATTAATTAAATATTAACGTTTTATAGATTTAAATTTTTTATGGATTACAATGTTCTATTCTGGTTCGTTCCGGCTGCATCAGTGCTTGCGTTGGCTTTTGCCGCTTATTTCTACAAGCAGATGAAGGCCGAGAGCGAGGGTACCGAACGCATGGCGTATATTGCAAAGGCTGTACGTCAGGGTGCAATGGCTTATTTGAAACAGCAGTACAAGGTTGTTTCTATTGTATTTATCTGCTTGGCTGCTGTTTTTGCAGTTATGGCTTATGTTTTTAAAATTCAGAATGAGTGGGTGCCTTTCGCATTCCTGACCGGTGGTTTCTTTAGCGGATTGTCGGGTTTCTTCGGTATGAAGACTGCTACATACGCGTCGGCTCGTACTGCCAATGCTGCGCGTAACTCGATGAACAGCGGCCTGCGTATGGCTTTCCGCAGTGGTGCGGTTATGGGTCTTGTTGTTGTGGGCTTGGGCTTGCTCGATATTTCTGTATGGTATATTATTCTTGACGCATGTGTTGAGACTTCTAACCCGTCTATTAAGCTCTGCTTTATAACAACCACGATGCTTACTTTTGGTATGGGTGCTTCTACTCAGGCTCTGTTTGCCCGCGTGGGTGGTGGTATTTATACTAAGGCTGCCGATGTTGGTGCCGACCTTGTTGGTAAGACTGAGTATAATATTCCCGAGGATGACCCCCGCAATCCTGCTACCATTGCCGATAATGTAGGTGACAATGTGGGTGACGTTGCAGGTATGGGTGCCGATCTCTACGAGAGTTATTGTGGCTCTATTCTTTCGACTGCTGCTCTTGGTGCTGCTGCTTTTGCACAGGATGGCGTTGATATGCAGACAAAGGCTGTGTTTGCTCCTATGCTTATTGCTGCCGTTGGTATTCTGCTTTCAATCATTGGTATCTTTGCGGTGCGTACAAGCGAGGATGCGTCGATAAAGAAACTTTTGAGTGCACTTTCACGTGGTACTAATCTCTCTTCTGTTCTGATTGTAGTGGCTACCTTTGGTATTCTTTATATTCTTGGTATTGAGAATTGGATTGGTCTTTCGCTTGCAGTGGTTGTAGGTCTTATTGTAGGTATTGTCATTGGTCAGGCTACCGAGTATTATACTTCGCAGTCGTATAAGCCTACTCAGAAGGTGTCCGAGGCTGGTGTTACAGGTCCTGCTACCGTGATTATTTCGGGTATGGGCTTGGGTATGCTCTCTACTGCAATTCCTGTTATTGCTGTTGTTGTGGGTATACTTCTCTCTTATTTGCTTGCGACCGGTTTTTCTATGGAAGCTGAGAAAATTACTATTGGTCTTTATGGTATTGCCATTGCTTCGGTGGGTATGCTCTCTACTTTGGGTATTACTTTGGCGACTGATGCTTATGGTCCCATTGCCGACAATGCGGGTGGTAACGCCGAGATGAGCGGTCTTGAGCCTGAGGTTCGTCGTCGTACCGATGCTCTCGACTCGCTTGGAAATACTACTGCTGCCACAGGTAAAGGCTTTGCTATCGGTTCGGCTGCTTTGACGGCTCTTGCATTGCTTGCTTCTTATATTGAGGAAATTCGTATCGCCATGGAGCGCAGTATGCCGGATGCCATTATTAATGGTAAGGGCTTGATGGATGCTAATATTTTCGACTTTATGCAGTATTTTAACGTTACATTGATGAATCCTACTGTTCTTTGCGGTGTGTTTATCGGTGCAATGATGGCTTTCCTCTTCTGTGGATTGACAATGAATGCTGTGGGTCGTGCGGCTCAGAAGATGGTTACTGAGGTTCGTCGTCAGTTTACCGAGATTAAGGGTATTCTTGAGGGTAAGGCCGAGCCCGACTATTCACGTTGTGTTGAGATTTCTACTCGTGGTGCTCAGCAAGAGATGATATTCCCTTCTTTGCTTGCAATTATAGTTCCTGTTGCAGTGGGTATTCTTCTTGGTGTTGCAGGTGTTGTAGGTCTGCTCATTGGTAGTTTGTCGGCAGGTTTCATGCTTGCTGTGTTCCTTGCCAATGCAGGTGGTGCTTGGGATAATGCCAAGAAATTTGTCGAGGAGGGTAACTTCGGTGGCAAGGGTAGCGATGTTCACAAAGCTACTGTTGTTGGTGACACTGTTGGTGACCCCTGCAAAGATACATCGGGCCCCAGCTTGAATATTCTTATCAAGTTGATGAGCATGGTGTCTATCGTGATGGCAGGCTTGACACTTGCTTACAGCATATTTTAATTGATTAATTTGGTATGATGAAGGTTGTATAACAAGGTTGTTTTTCTGTTACGTCTGTGCTGAAATACTCATTTACGCTCTGTAAATTACTATTTACATTACGCTGACATTAAAATTTCTCTTGTTATACAACATCGGGCAACGGGGCTGTCGCAACACAACTTATTGGATAGCCTCGTTTTGTTTATTAAATGGTGTTCAACTGTTTTCACTTGGTAGGGTTTTACAGACATAAACAATTTTTAAAATGAGATATATTGGATGTTTTTATATATTCTTTTTGATGCTTGTGGCTTGTAGCAGCGATGGAAATTCTTCTGTTCCTGATATTCCCGACGACCCTGATGGTACTAAGGTTTTTATGCTGTCGCGTGGCGGAGCTGATGTCTTTGTCGATGATACGGGCAATGGACTTGAGCTTGACGATGATGGACGCTTGCAAGGCGATAATGTGTTTTTTACATCGTCTAAAAAATGTGACGGCCTTTCTTATGTAACGTCCATTCCTATGTCTGATTGGAGCGTCGGTAGTGGTGTGTTGGGAAAAGGTGATGGGCTTGTGATGGGTAGTAAAATGTTTGATGGCGCTACTTTTACGCGTCTTTTTGTAGAGAAGGTCGATACTGCGTCGGGTGATGTTACATTGAAGAGTCAGTCTCCTTTTTATGGTGGTACGGACGATTTTTATTTGAATCACAAACGTCTTTTATTGTTTAAGGATGCCGGTGATACGGCTGTTGTACTTATTAAGCCTACTACTTATAATGTTGAGCTTGCATCGGGGCAATGGGTAAAAGTTAATCCGCATATTACTTATGTAATGTTGAGCTTTTTGGAAAACAATACCGGGGGGATGCGTGCAGATACTTTGATTTTCAGTAATGGGGTGTTGCCCGAAAAACGTATTCCTATTGTGCAGTTGGAGTATTCCTTGAGTGATTCTGATGAAAATAACAAAAATACTGCTGTCAATTAAAGAATCGTTTTAATGTGAAAAATGTTGTTGCCATAATGGCATATTCTCGATGTATAATAAATTCCATAAATTTTATGGATGCTAATGATTGAAAAACATGAAAAAGTTTATTGTATTACTCGCTATTATTTTGGCAGTAAGCACTTTACCGGTTGTTGCGCAGCATGCAGAGGTTGAGATTCCCGATTTATCGGCTTACATTCTTACTCCAAAGCCGGCGGCAACACCTCGTATAAATGGTGCAAAGGTATTCGGCTTACGTCCGGGTTCACCTTGTCTTTATACTATTGCTGCACCGGTGACCGTCCTATGACGTTTGCAGCAAAGGGGTTGCCAAAAGGGTTGAAACTCGATGCTGAGACCGGTCGTATAACAGGTAAAGTAAAGAAAAGAGGTACGTACCATGTGATGCTTAAAGCTACTAACGACAAGGGCTCTTATGAGCGCGAATTGCGTATTGTTGTAGGTGATAATATAGCCCTTACACCTCCTATGGGTTGGAATTCATGGAATTGTTGGGCAAGGGATGTAACTCAAGAGCAGGTTCTTTCCTCTGCTCGTGCAATGGTCGAGTCGGGCCTTATTAACCATGGATGGTCATATATCAATATTGACGATGGATGGCAGGGTAAGCGCGGCGGAAAGTACAATGCAATTCAGCCAAACACAAAGTTTCCTGATATGAAGGCTCTTACTCGTGAGGTACACGAAATGGGTCTTAAACTTGGTATTTACACTGTTCCTTGGGTTGGTACTTATGCTGCACATATTGGTAGCTATTCTGATAACCCTGATGGTGTTAATCAGTGGATTAAAGATGGTCTGCACAATGAGCATTTCCGCTACCAGAAGAAGGGACCCGATGCTGACTATTGGCAGGACCGCAAGGAGTATTATATTCACGGAAAATATTCATTTGTTGAGGCGGATGTTAAGCAGTTTGCCGATTGGGAGATTGACTACGTTAAGTATGACTGGAACCCAAATACTCGCTACCACACTAAGGAAATGTTTGATGCGCTTCGCTCTGTGAAACGCGACATTGTGTTATCGCTATCTAATTCTGCTCCGTTGGCAGATGCTCCTTTTATTATGGAAAATGCCGAGTGCTGGCGCACCACAGGTGATATACGCGATACTTGGGCGAGTATTAACTCTATCGGTTTTTCGCAGGATAAGTGGATTCCATTCTGCCGCCCGGGTGCTTGGCCCGATGCTGACATGCTTGTAGTTGGTCTTGTGGGTTGGGGACCTAAACTTCACTACACAAAGCTTACTGCTGACGAGCAATATACTCACATGAGTCTTTGGGCGCTATTTGCCTCTCCACTTCTTATAGGTTGTGACATGGCACGCATGGATGACTTTACTCTTTCACTGCTTTCAAATGACGAGGTTATTGATGTCAATCAGGACCCGTTTGGCTTACACGCTGTTCCCGTATGGCGCAAGAGTGATAACTCGCAGGTTATCTATGTGAAGCATCTTGAGGATGGAGCTTTGGCTGTGGGTATGTTCAATCGTGGCGAGGAGGCTGTGAATATCAGTATTAACCCACGCATGCTCGGACTTTATGATGGTGATCGTGTGGTGCGTGACCTATGGCGTCAGAAAGATGTCGGTACACTTACTTCTGATAGAGGTGAGCGTTTTACGGCGCTTGTTCCTGCTCATGGTGTGGTCTTTGTCAAGGTGTCTCCGGGTAACTCGGATAAACAGTATACGGAGAAGGTTACATATATTTCTTCAAAGAAAAAATAATTTTGTGTGCATTGGAATAACTAACGAGGCTGTTTGAATTTTATATTCAGACTGCCTCGTTTTTTTAGTGTTACATGAAAATGTGCCTTATTGCTTCAATGGGTGAGTAAAGCAACATGCGAGGGCCCGAGAATCGCATGACGGCTTTGATTCTTTCTCGCATATCCTTTTTGTAACAATGCTTCGTGCATTTTTTGCACGAAGGTTTCTTATCGCCGTGTGGGCATTTTGAGAGCCTTGTGTGTGCATACTTTTCCAATTCTATGCAGTTGTTGCATAGTTCTTTGTTTTTTTCTTTTCTGCGACAATATATCCTTATCATTAGGGATACAATCTTTTTCTCTCTGTCTATTCTGCTCATAATGCAACTTCTTGTATAAAATACTCCCTCCCGCACTTCACTTTGCGGGAGGGAGTATTATTGTTAAGAATGTAATTATATCTTTATTACAATCTCACTTTCACAGCTGTGTTTCCAACTTTTACAATGTAGTTACCTGCGGGCAGTGCATACTCTCCGGCTTTTCCTGTTGCCACGAGTTTGCCTGCAAAGGTGTAGATTGAAACTTCTGCATCGTTTGCTACGATTATCTTGCCGTCCTTGATGCTTATGCCTGCCTCCTCAGTTACAGGAGCAATAGATGTAAGATATTGGTCGTATGTGATGATGTTGCCGAAGTCTTTCCACTGTTTAGCGGCCTTGTATGCGTCAATGGCTGCCTCGGTGGGAACAACGAGAGTTGCGTTGGCAAGGTCGGCTCCGTCGAATACTTTTGAGCTGAGGCTTGCAGGTGTCTCGCTCTCGCAGACTACACATACAAGAGGACAGTTCTTGAATGCGTTACGTCCAATCTCTGTAACGCTTGCGGGGATTGTGATTTTCTCCATTGCGGTACATCCGTTGAACGCGCTGTTGCCGATGCTTGTTACATTGGGGCCTATTACAACACGTGTAAGGCATTTGTTAAGGTTGAATGCGTAATTGTCTATTGCAGTAGCTGCCTCGGGAAGAATTATCTTCTGAGCATTCATTCCTTGGAAGAGACGCAGACCGATAATGTCGTCGGTTGTTGTGTAGTTACTGTTATACTCACCGGGACCTGCAACGATTCTTGCTTTGCTCATGTCGATAACCTTCAGGTTAAGGCTGTCGCGAAGATATATAATGTCGTATCCGCAAAGGCGGCCACCGAGAGTGATTGTAGTCATTGTGTCAACAACCTCTTGTGGTACAAGGTTACTAAGAGTTCCTTTGATGCGGACTGTATAGGGGTTTACGCCCTCAACAGACTCAATAAAGTCGAAGGTTACAATCTGCTGTGCAATCTCGCTGCCGTTGTATTTAAGTGAGAGTTTCACAGAGGATGTTGAACTTTGATATTTGTTAGGAATATTGAGGTAGAGCATCATTGTGCTGTCTACTG
>CAZXIQ010000040.1:0-10642 GCA_964640785.1 uncultured Bacteroidaceae bacterium
TCCTTATCTTTGAAACATTCGTTAAGATAGTTGGCAAGACCCTGTGTTGCCTTACCTACTGTATAGATATTCATACGGTTGCTGCCGGCTCCCATAATACCGCGCAAGCCGCCTGTTCCAAATTCCAATTCTTTGTAGAAAGCATCGACAAGAGCATTTTTATCATCGCTGTCAAGCATTGCCTGAACCTCTTTACGTGTCTCTTCGTCATATGCAGGTGAAAGCCACTCATTGGCCTTTTCTGTCACCATTTTAATCAATTCGTTATCCATAAATTATTATATTTTTGAATTTGAATGCAAAAGTACAAAATATTTTTTACTTCTTAGAAGGAATAACATATTTATCGCCTGTCTGTTTAACATATTCCTTCAAATAAGCCTTAGGATAGCCGGGACGTTTAACAGTTGCACCGACACCCGATGGAGTACGTTCAAATTTGCCATTTTTCTCGGGTTTTACAACAAAGTCGTTGTATTTCACTATCATATACTCGGCAAATTTCTTCCATTCGCTAAGAGCATCCTCGGCTACGCGACAAGTATAGTCGGTAAGCATTTTCTTTGCATAAACAGGAGAACCTTTCATGTTTTTCACCGCCTCGGCCTCAATAGCCTTACACTCCTCTATTGTACGATTCTCAAAACCTCGTTGCACGCGACGCATGTCGTCGATGACAAGCGAATATTTTGGGTAGACCATATTAGCCACCCAGTTAAATACCCAATACGAGGATTTCCACGAGAATGTCACAGGGTCGGCATACTCTTGTGCGTAGCAATCGGGCACACGGTCGGTGCAACAATATACAGGAGTATAAATCATCATGTCAGCATCGTCGCAACCGAACCACAGCACTCCACCCACAGCGTCGGGCAATGAACGACGCATCTGAGCTACAAACACAAATGCCGATTGCATTGTGGAAATTGGTCGCTCATTGAAATATTTCACTCCATCAACCTCGAAACTGAGTGGTGAAAGACGATAGGGCATGTCGAACATTCCGCCGCCAAGTTCACCCGAGAGGTCGAAAGGTGTACCCTCGTAGTGGTCGCGCATGCCATTCTGGACATCCTGCAAGGTGAGCGGCTTTTTGGGTTTCATATAAAGGGGAATAGCAGTAGCAGTTTCATCGCCTTTGGCCCAAGCAAGATATTTGTTCATGTCCTCCTCGCCGAACATATTGAAGAAACTCCACACGCGAGCATCGCAATAGCGCAACCCGCCAAAGTCGAAAGGACAATATGCTGCCGCAAAGTTAAAATCCTCGTCTTTTCCCGAGAAATAGCCTTGTTTGCGGGCAAAGGAAATTACATCTTTGGAATACATTACATTCTCTTTGTCCTTCATGTTGAATTTATGTATGCGCGACTGATTGGCATGAGCCGAAATACAGTCGTCGGGTATGCGCACCGCTACCCACACAATACCCTTTTCGACATTGCCTTTACCAATAACCTCGAGAATCCAAGCCTCGTCGGGGTCGGCAATAGAGAAACTCTCGCCCGAGCTGCAATAACCATATTCATTGCAGAGCGATGTAATAATGTTGATAGCCTCGCGCGCTGTCTTTGAACGCTGCAAGGCAACGTGCATCAGACTGCCATAGTCCATAATGCCGGTAGTGTCTATAAGCTCTTCGCGTCCGCCGAAAGTTGTCTCGGCAATAGCTACCTGAAACTCGTTTATATTACCTATTACATTGTATGTCTGACGAGCCTCGGGAATGGAGCCAAGGTAACGTTGCTCTTCCCAGTCGTAGAGGTCACGCATGGTACCCTCGGGGTGTACTGCGGCGGGAAAATGGTAAAGAAAGCCGTTCATTCCATAGCTGTCGCAACTGTAAGTTATAAACACCGAACCATCGGCCGAGGCTTTTTTACCTACCAAAAAGTTTGTACAAGCCTCTGATGCTGTTACATACAGCACGATGCTTAACATTGTTAAAAAGATTTTTTTCATAGCTTATGTTATTAATATTTAAATGTTTTTTCGACAATAGTTTCATTTCCGGCTCTATCTGTTACCACAAGCCGCAGTTTGTGACTGCCGCGAGGAACTTCCTCGTTTCGCAGGTTGCACGTGAGACGAATGTTTTTGGAACTGAACTTGAATAATTTAAATTTTCCGTCAATGTACCCCTTATAACTCTTTATTCCTGTCTCGCTGTCACTCATGTAAAAGGACAAAATGCCGCTGCGTGCCCACTGTTTCTCGTTTACCGGACGTACAACCGGCGGGACAGTGTCTATTGCAACCTCGTAACAACCGAGAGAGGATATATTTGCCGTAATCCAATCATTTTTGATGGTTCCTCCCACTCCATAGCCACCTTTGCCACGAACATATTTTATATAATATTTTTCCGCTGCATCGGCTTTATGGTTATTCAGACGGATGCTAAGTTCGCAACCTCGCCACAATGGGTGGGTGACACCATTCAGTTTGTATCTGTCCGAGGGGGCGTCAGCCTGCTCGGTGCGTACCACGCGCAACGCCGCATCCTCGAAAAGTTCACCTTTGGGAATCTTCAAACGCATTCCAAGGTCGCGCAATTCATTATCTGTGTCCCAACAGAAATAGTGTGACGCTCCGGAATTTACCGGCGCAACATCGCAACGTTCGCCTTTTATGAAGAAACGGTAACGACTGACATTGCCATGAAGGTCGGCAAGCATATATTCCACACGATAAAGCCGCTCCTCGTCCACACGCAGCCAGCCGCGATTTTCATCCACAGACAACAATCGCAAAGGATTATTCTCGAGCAGATGGGAACGCATGAACCACTCGCCACGCATGTAATATGCCTCGTAATCGACCCACGCATTTATCAAGCGATTCTCGGAGAATGCCACTCTATCCATTGTCGAGGAATAGAGCAAAGAATCGTCCACAGCAAGTTCCATATGGTATACACCATAGTTATTGGAGGTATTATCCATAAAGTCGAGTGCCTTTATGCCGAAACCCACCTCGCCCCATGCACGCAGAGTATCGCTCAAGGAATTTCCTTTGATACTACGAATGACTCGTTTGTTGCCCTGTGCCACCGTACCCTTACCCGGACGCGGATAGAGAGCAACAGCATAAGCCTTGGGAGGCTTGGTGTCGCACACATGCTCTTTATAGAAAAACAGAGGATTCACAAGTTCGTTACTCTCAGTCTCTCTAATCTCGAAATGCAGATGAGGTCCGAAAGAGTAACCCGTATTACCGCTGTAAGAAATTACATCGCCACGCTTGACGGGAAATTCATCCTGTCCGAAAGAAATATCAATAGCAAAGACCTCATCAGCATACTGACGTTCGCGCACTATTGTTTCAATTTCAGGGATAAACTTCTCCAAATGTCCATAAACTGTCGTATAGCCATTATAGTGGGTAACATACATTGCATTCCCGTAGCCGCCCGCAGCGACCGTGACACGCGACACATAGCCATCGGCCGGAGCTAATATGGGCTTACCAATGACGCCCTGAGTCTTAAAATCCACACCTCCATGAAAATGATTGGAGCGCAGTTCGGCAAAATTTCCGCTTAGTAGAATGGGAAAGTCAAAAGGCAGAGAAAAATCCGCATCATCGGCTTTCAGAGGGGAATTAAAAAGCTGCGCAAACAGCAACATAAATAATATTTTCATTAGTCCGTTCATATACCTTTTACAACTTTACGAAGATAAAAATATATGCGTGTCTGCAACATAAACAGCGAAAAACAGCATTTAAACGGAATAAAGCCAAACTTTAATTTTAATGACTGCGGCAACCTGTGAAGTTCAATTTCAGCATGGTGCTTTTTTATGCGACGATACAAAGAACCCTGCTGTTCCTTAGTCAATGTATCTTTGTATCGCCAATAATATCCGCCGACAGCAACTATATTCTGCCATAGTCGCTCCTCTATGTGATTAATAAGAATATCGGGCTGATTTTCATCGACAAGCATGCGTTTAAGGCTCGATGTTGCCTCCATCCAATCGGCATAATGTATACCGGGATTATGCATCATGCTGTTTGTGCGTTGAAAATAGTAATATACCCCGTCGCAGAAACGTACTTTTCCCGAATGCAGATAGTGCCTGCGAGCTGTATTATCGTCGCTATATAAAAAACCCGCCGTATCAAAAGGATATTTTTCGTACAACCGGCGACGCGCTACATAAAGCCCATGAATATCCCAGTCGAGAGCCAGACGCATGGCATCCGCTCCATTAAGAACATCTGTCATACATCTATTCTTAAACTCCTTCTCGACACCTGTACCTTCATTGTGATACACCATACGAAAAAGCACAGAACCTGTATCGGCATATTCATCAAGCACATCTGCCGCACGTTGCAACGCATCCGATGAAAGCCAATCATCACTATCGACCATTGTTACATAATCCCCTGTACAGACACGAAAAGCCTCATTGCGTGCCACAGCAGGGCCACTATTGACTGTCAAAGAAACCTTTTTTACAAAATTATATTTTTGGGCATATTCGTCGATTATTGCCGACGAACCATCGCTTGATGCATCATCAGCACAAACAATCTCTACATTTTCATAACTTTGCGTGCACAAAGACTCCAAACAACGTGGCAACCACTCGACGCAATTGTGCACAGCAACCAACACTGATAGTTTTTTCACCATCGCACAACACGTTTAATTTTATTCAACAAACGTTCGACGTAACTCATTCTTCGAGACAATAGATACAAAGAGAGTAACGAGGATAACAACACACATAAAAAACCGCTACACCAATATTCCCATCCACTATCATAAATGCGCATAGTTATAATCATGAAAATAAATATCGCGGCTTGCAACAAAAAACAGATATAAATGTTCGAAGTGAAACGGAAAGAGTATTTATATCCTGTAATGACGTAAACAACAATCCAATCGATAATAAGAACCACAGCCATTGCTACCCCCGCACCCGACAACCCGCCAAACACATATCCGGCAACGACAAACAACGCGAACAATATGTCGTATATACCCTCTTGAAGCATATAAATCTTAGAATCGCCATGAGACAAAGGCAAATAAGACATTGGATAAGTCATTGTTCGCACCAACATTCCAAACATTGCAAATTGAGTCATAGGAACCGCAGCCACAAGTTCTGCATCATAAATAAGAGGAACAAGCAGCGGCAAAACCAACGAATAAGCCATAAGCATAGGCGCCTGTATAAGCAGTTGCACCTCGGCCTGCTCATTAACCAAGCGAGTGGCCACTGAACGATTCTTGTTCGTCCCCGAAAGACGAGGATAAAAATCGGAATCTATGGCAGCAAATAAAATTCCCGGCAGAAGATTCATTAAAAAATATCCGGTCGAATAAAAGCCCACCACTCTATCGTTGCCATAATCAAGTAACAAACTGCACACAAGCCACATAGAGCCGGAACCCATTATCGCAGCCAATATATACCCGATGCCAAACTTCACCATGTCAATTCCATCGCGCAACACACTACGCGAGAAAGGAGCAATGCGATAAGGATACATCGGCAGTGAGTAACAGAGCAACACAACCATCTGCACAAATGATGTCAAAAAAATGGCAGGGAAAATACCGGCAATGCCCATACAAAAATAAAAAGGCACAGAGGCCACAAGCCCCAACACCGATGTCCACAATGTATATTTCGCAACTTTATAAAGGCTGTGCACACCCTTAAGAATAGCCAATTCACTACTTGTTATGGCCATAAAACCCACTACGGGAGAAAGCAGAAGAAAACGCGAAGTATAATAATCGTTTCCTTCGAATACCCATTCGCCTAAAAACGGGTAAAATACAATAGCAAAAAACACTCCTGCCACAGCAGTGAGAAAAGCCCAACTGCGCAACACTTTTATCCAATGATACAATTTTTCCTTGTCATCCTCTTCATAAGTCTCGGCAATATGACGAACAGCACTGAACGAAAGACTGAGATTGGTAAAATCACTGAGCATCTGCAATGTGCGGTTGTACAGAGCTATGATGCCAAGTCCTGACGCACCCAACAGTTTAGCGGCAAATTTAGTCTTTACAAGACCCAATAGAATGGCAAAACTCTGAGTACCGCCAAAAACACCCATATATTTTATGGCACGTTCGTAACCATTAAGTTCTTTTTTATTGTGTTTTTCCTCTTTTACCATTTTTATGCTCATCGGGTATGTGTTTCAAAGTTGCGAAGATAGTGATTTTTGCCTTAATGCCGAAACGACACACAAAAGAATTCTACTTTATTGCAAATAAAAGGAGAGATTATAGTTAAAAATCGTTCAATATTATTTATCTTTGTAGAAGATAAGATACGACGCGGGATAAAAACAAGTAAACAGTTTTTTATACGCCCGTCTATCGTTACCTTTGCAGTAAACACAAAAACAAACGCCTTGATATAAATAAAATGAAATTAAGCATCATAGTCCCCGTATACAAAGTGCGCAGGCATCTCCAAAGTTGCATAGAGAGCATCCTGCTGCAAACATACACCGACTTTGAGCTTATACTCGTTGATGACGGCTCACCCGATAACTGCGGAGCAATATGCGACCGTTACGCCCAAGAGTGCGACAAAGTAAAGGTCATCCACAAAAAAAACGGCGGACTGTCATCGGCTCGCAACGCAGGCCTTGCCGTAGCACAAGGCGAATATATAACCTTTGTAGACGGCGACGACACAATAGCCTCGGGCACATACTACTACAACATGAGAATACTGCAATCGAACCCCGACATTGACATTCTCGAATACCCGATAAACGTACATTACGAATCGCCACAAAGCCACATACTCACATTTAATGCCGAGAAAGTGTCAGGGAACAGAGATATTTTCATCGATTATATAAAGCGCAAAGCGTATGAACATTGTTACGCATGCAACAAAATATACCGCGCCGACCGGTTCTTCTTTACCCGATACCCCGAAGGCGAAGTTTACGAAGACCTATTTGTAACACCTACCCTATACGAAAATTGCGACAACGTATACTATTCAGACGGCGGCATATACTATTATTATGCACACAACGAAGGTATTACACGCAGCTACTCTTTTAGATCACAATACTACCTATACAGAAACAAAGCCATTCTTTACCACAAAGCAAGAAACGAATACAATCTCATAGCCGAGGCCGACGAGATATTGCTGACAGCACTCGACAGCCTTACCGACCTGATGAGATGTTCAGATGGAACATCAAAAGAAAAGAACAGTGCTTTCGACGAAATAAAAGGGGCGAAAATATATATTCAGACACTTTTCAAAATGAACATACCATTTAAACGAAAAATAAAATTCATCCCCTTTGCACTTTTCGGAGCGAAAATACATTGTAAACTTATAGCCATGATGCACAAAAAATTGTGTTAAAAACCGCCATGCTCATTTCGTTCATCATACCCCACTACAATCTATCACGAGAATTGTTGCAAAGATGTATCACAAGCATCCTTGCACAAAACACCCTCAGCGAAGAATACGAAATATTAATAATAGACGATGGTTCTGTCGAGCCGCCTATGTGGGTGGCCGAGGAGTACAGCAATGCAAACATCAAACTGATAATCGCCGAACACAAAGGGCTCGGTGCAGCACGAAACATAGGAATAGAGAATGCAAAAGGAGAGTATATACAATTTATAGATTCCGACGACTGCCTTACAAGCAACAGTCTTAAAAGCTATATTGAAATATTAAAAAAAGAGCACCCCGACATCCTTCAGCACCGATACAGAGTGTGCCTGAACGAAAAAGAGGCAAAAAAAACATATACCCGCCCGCAAAAAACAGAAACATACAACACCGCAGCCGACTATGTAGCCCGAAACAATCTTACAGGTAGCGCGTGCAACTACATATTTAAAAAAGAGATTGCTGACAGACACAACCTGCGTTTCGCAACAGACGTACTGCACGAAGATGAAGATTTTACATTACAACTCTATTATTGGGGCGGAAGATTAATATGCAGCAACATACCTTTGTACAATTACTGCATACGCAGCGGCTCAATCACCGCAAACAACGACAACAGCCACGAATGCAAAAGGATAAAAGACCTCTTCAGATTACTTACCCGCATAACAACTTTCCGATTCAACGAGCAAGAAAAATCATCAACAACACAAAGAAAAGCATTGAACAGAAAACTGGCAATGCTGACAGTAGACACACTGCTCAACCTTTTCTACAACGGAGACAGCGCCAAAGAGATTGAAAATATTTGTAACAACGAATTATACCCATTGGGATTATACCCACTCCCCATGAAAAACCATTCGTTCAAGTATATAATATTCGCCACAATGGCAAATAGCAGCACAGGTCTAAAAATACTACGCAAAATATTACCCTTGCAAAAACCACAAAAAAGATGAAAATACTACTCATAGGCGAATACAGCAACGTACATTGGGGGCTGAGCGAGGGACTGCGCGAAGCCGGCCACCAAGTGTGCGTATTAAGCAACGGCGATTTTTGGAAAAACTATAAACGCGATATTTCACTTGTACGCGAAGAGGGCAAGTCCTTTGCAGGCATCAGCTACATGCTGAAAGCAATAAAGTTACTACCCAAAATGAGAGGTTACGACATTGTTCAACTCATTCACCCTATGTTTTTTGAACTTAAAGCCGAGCGCATAACACCATTCTACAACTATCTGCGCCGATACAATGGCAAAATATTTTTAGGTGCAATGGGCATGGATGCACTTTGGGTGAAAACAGCAACAAATAGAACAACCTTCCGTTACTCCGATTTTAACATAGGCGACAAGGCAATAGACAATGATAGTACTCGTGAACTTATAAGCGAATGGAGTGGCGGAACAGCAAAAGAGCGTCTCAACTACGCCATTGCCGACGATTGCGACGGAATAATCGCAGGAATGTACGAATATTACACCGCATACAAAAACAGATACAGCGACAAACTCGCCTACATCCCCATGCCCATAAACCTCGACAACAGCCATGCACCGGTAACACGCAACAATGGAAAAGTAAAATTATTCATCGGGATACAGAAAAGTCGCAGCCAATACAAAGGTACAGACATAATGCTACGTGCCTTATTAAGAGTAAAAGAAAAATATCCCGAAAAGTGCGAAATTCTAAAAGCCGAAAATGTACCATTTGAACAATATTCCAAAATGGTAGAAAACTGCGACGTGCTATTGGACCAACTTTACGGCTACTCACCGGGAATGAACGCCCTTCTCGCCCTTACAAAAGGTAAAATTGTTGTCGGCGGAGCCGAAGAGGAATACTACCAATTACTTGGCGAAGAAAAGTTACGCCCCATGATAAATGTTACCCCCGACGAAGAAGATGTTTACAAGAAACTGGAACAGCTTGTTCTTGCACCCGAAAGAATCAGCCAAATGCAAGAGGAAAGCTACACACTTGTAAAAAAATACCACAACCACCGCCGAGTAGCAGAAATGTATTTAAAATTCTGGGAATCGAAAGGATAAAACACTACAATTCAACCTCGTAAGTATCGTAGACAACACCACGCGCCCCGAAACCCTCTTTCTGGGCAATAAGCCCTTCATTGAGCACGCTGCCATCCTGTTCGGTAGAGATTCCAAAATCGAGATACTCAAAAGCCGAGAAACGCTCCCTGATAAGGTAGGCGTAAAGATGGTCGAGCACCCCTATTCTACGACCCTCATCTGTGGTACCGGTGTACTGCGTGTGCACCACGTTCTTCATCAGGTACATAACAACGCCACCCAACGTAGCACCCGCCGCATCTGTTACCCTGAAAAGCCTGATATTCTCGGGGAAACGGCTGTAAAGAAGTTCTATTTCGCCCAACGTATGAACGGGGCAAACCTCGTACTTAGCCACAAGTCTCTTTGTCAGCACCTCCCAGAAAGCCGCAAAATCATCATCCTCGACAATGAGCAAACGACTTTTCATTGCAGCCGTCAATTTTCTGCGCCCTTTGAACGGCAAAGGATTACTCAGCTTTATTGTAGAAGATATTTTACGCTCTACAAGCTTTGCATTACACCTGAAAAGCGCATAAAGATCCTCCTCGGCCGGATATTGATGATATATATAAGGCACAGGTTTGTAAAGAATCTTTGTTGCAAACACCTCATTGCGATAATAGTCGATGACCGATGAAAATATCTGCAACATCAAAGCAGAGGTGACGGCAGCATCTATAATGAAACCTCCATAAGTCAGCCCCCCATGCGAAACAACCAAAAGCCTGTCTTTGTGAAACGTCGCCGGGAAAAGCGCACATAATTTGCCGTCACTGAACACCATCAACGAACAATCGACAAACCTGTCAGCGTGATAATCCATATAATCGCGCAAAAACAAGAAAGTAGCATTTTTTGCATTTTTCACAAAAGCATCCCACTCACCCTTAAGAGAAACATTATAGCGAACAACCTCCATTTATACAACTATATTAATAAGGAATACAATGCGAAGATAGCATAAATAACACACAGCCGCAAATTTTATAAAAAATAATCGTCATTTAGTTTGCATAAATAGAAAATTACAACTACCTTTGCATCGCAAAACAAGGTTGAGGGTTTCCACCGAATGGAAGTTTGGGTGAGTGGCTGAAACCAGCAGTTTGCTAAACTGCCGTACGGG
>CAZXIQ010000041.1:0-10582 GCA_964640785.1 uncultured Bacteroidaceae bacterium
ATACTTATCCTGCAATGATGATTCCTCAAATAGCAAGAACATTAATTGAGAAATATTCTCCAAGCGGAAAGTGTGAATTGCTTTTTGACCCCTATTGTGGTAGTGGAACTTCTTTAGTGGAAGCATCATTGAAAGGAATTGATTCAGTAGGAACTGATTTGAATCCCTTGGCTCGTCTTATAACTAAAGTAAAAAACACAAATTATGATATAGAAAATATCAGAAAGTTGTTTTCGGAAATACAATCAAATTTGATATTCTATTCAGAAGAGTTAGTTAATGATAAAAACTTTGATAGAATCTCTAATTATTCATATTGGTATTCAGAAGAAAATCTGCTAAAACTTTCTTATCTATCACAACTGATAAATGTATGCGGTAATTATGCAGACTTTTTCAATATTGCTTTGTCTGAGGTTGTTAGAGAGGCCTCTTATACTCGTAATAGTGAGTTTAAGAGGTTTAGGATGAAGGAAGATAAAATTAAATCTTTTAATCCAGATGTTTTTAGACTATTTGAAGAGAAAGTGATTAGGAACATTAATGGATTAAATGAGTTTAATAATATTAGTAAAGAATGCGACGTTAGAGTATATAGTTTTAATAGTTCTATTTCAATCCCTAATGATATTCTTAAAGATGAATCAGTTGATATGGTTGTGACTTCGCCACCTTATGGAGATAGTAAAACAACCGTTGCATACGGACAATTTTCAAGATGGGCAAATGAATGGTTTGGTTTTGAGAATGCTCAAAACCTTGATAGCTTGTTGATGGGAGGAAAGAAGTGTAATGCTGAAAGTTTTGAGACAACCTCCATTAATGATGAATTAGAACTTATAAAGTCAATTGATAAAAATAGATATTTTGAGGTTGTTTCATTTCTTAATGATTATTGGTCTTCTATTAGAAATGTTGCACAAAAGATAAGAGTAGGTGGCGTTATTTGTTATGTAGTTGGGAATAGAAACGTAAAAGGAGTTCAAATACCGCTAGATTATTTCACAGCTGAAATGTTTGAAAAAGTCGGATTTAAGCATAATATAACGATTGTTAGAGAAATACCAAATAAGAGAATGCCTTTAAAGACAAGTCCGACTAACAAAAGTGGATTAAAGGTTAGTACTATGAATAACGAATATATAGTAATAATGGAAAAGATGGGGTAATACTCTTTCTTTTAGGGACTATCCATAATTTTGTGTAAATAGCTAAACTATTCATTGGTACATACAAATAATACACACTCCAATATTTCAGTTATCTTAAAAATTGCGACAGCTGAAATATTTTTGCATTTATACAATTTTATGTACTTTTGTACTTGTATATCAACATGTGCAAATTATGCACATGTTCAAGCTCCAACAATAATCATTATGACCACCGAAACACCCACACTCAACGCACACAACAAGCAGGAGTACCCTCCTATGCACACAGTAGAGCACATTTTGAACCAAACAATGGTGCGCATGTTTGGATGCAAGAGAAGTAAAAACGCACATATAGAGCGCAAAAAAAGCAAATGCGACTACCAGCTTACCGAAGCACCGACAGAACAACAGATTGCAAACATCGAAGAGCAGGTGAACAAAATTATTGCATCGAACCTGCCAATAACAGTGGAATACACCACACTCGACAAACTGCCGCTGGAGGTAGAGACTGAAAAACTGCCCGACGAGGTGAGCGAGACGATACGCCTTGTACGTATAGGCGACTACGACCTGTGTACCTGCGTGGGGTTGCATGTTGAGAACACTTCACAGATAGGGGTATTCAAAATAATAAGCCACACATGGGAGAGCGGGACACTGCGCCTGCGATTCAAGTTACAGGCTACTCAATAACAGGGCGAACATTCCTACCCTACCCTAAATTTGCAACAGTCAGAGAATTGTTGTATCTTCGCAGACGAAAAAGAAGGGATAAGAAAAATGACAAACAAAAGACAAGAAATACTCTTTGTATCGGCAAGCACATTCGAGGGCATGTGCCAAGAATTGTTGCGACAAATTGCCGACAAGAATAACATGCTGAAAATTACGGTCTTTAACGCGCCGACCGACAGCGAGGAGTATATTCGCAATCTTCGTTTGTTAAAAGATGCCATAAAAAAACAGTTCGACATAAACACTCCCCTTGTTGCATACGTCGCTCAGCCTTGTATGACTGCAAACATGGCGGCAGAAATCACCTATCTGCCCGAAGATAGCAACGTTACACACGAGCATCACCAAGGCTACACTCTGTTGCATTGTGATGAATTCTGCGAACTTATTACAGAAGGAATAACCCCTTCATCAGTCACAGGAAACATAAGGCAACAGTCCGAAGAAATATTTGCACAGCTTGGCGAAATACTTACTAAAAACAATTTCAAGACAAGCGACATTTACCGTCAATGGAACTACATTGAGCAGATAACAGCCATGCACGACGGCAGACAGAATTATCAGGAATTCAACGATGCCCGCAGCCGATTCTACAACAGCGTTGAATGGACAAACGGATACCCTGCCGCAACAGGCATTGGCACAGTGTGTGGCGGAGTGATGGTTGAGGTATACGCTGTAAAAGGCGAGAACAGCATAAGCCATGCTATCGACAACCCCTTACAAATATCGGCACATAGCTACTCACAGAAAGTGCTCACAGGTGTCACCGACGAGCAACAACGAACAACGCCTAAGTTTGAACGCGCACGTCTTGTAGGCGATACAGTATATATTTCGGGAACGGCAGCCATTAAGGGTGAAGAGAGTTTGACGCTCGACGATGCTGTGGAACAGACAGCCGAAACGATGCAAATTATAAAACAATTAGTAGCTACTGACAATCTTCCCATTGCAACAGAGAAGAGCATCTACACTCTATTGCGTGTATATATTAAAAATGAAAAGGACTCTTCGGCGGTTATAAAATTCATGGAAGACAATTACCCCGAAACTCCCAAACACTATCTTGCGGCAGACGTATGCCGTCCCGAACTTCTTATAGAGATTGAGGGCACAGCCACCGTAAGCCACGCAACCGATAATAAAGAAACAGTTTAAATTTCTAAATTCCACAAGTTGCCTAAGCGGATAAAAAACGTCTTAACCCCTCTAAAGTATTGCTAAACTTTACAGCACCATCGGACAGTTTGGAAATTTTCGCCAACGATATACTTATATTACGCTCGTGCACAAGATAGCGTGCAGTGTCGGCTGCAACAATTCCATCGGGGTTGTGTCCCAGCATGCTGCAATATGCACAAGCAGTCTCGTAAGTGTTGAGAATATTTTCTGCGCCGAAATTGTAAACCCCTGCAGGCAATTCAAATGCATGTGGCAGATTTTCGAGAACCTCGCGCACCCATGTTATTCCGCGATATTCACGTGTGGCAAATTTCATTATGTTTTTTTGCTCTATGGCATTTTTTATATTTGTTACAAAGTTTGGGTGCGTAGACATTTCCTCGTGCGAAGTGTCGTACATCCATGTGGCACGCAAAGCCACGCTATTGCCACATAGCTTGCATGCACGCTCTTCGGCCATCAATTTATGGCATCCATAATGATTTTCGGGTGCAAGAGGCGTCTGTTCGTCAAGCAACCCTTTTTCGCGACACCCATTATAAACTTGGTCAGACGAAAAGAAAATGAATTTTGCATTATGACGTTCACAGGCCGCTGCAACATTCTCTACTCCTTGCACGTTTACAAGATAGCTCTCTTCGGGGTGCTCTTCGCAATACCCGGTATTCGATATTGCGGCAAGATGCAATATTATTTGCGGAGCATGCCCAGCAATAAATTTTTCTATGCTTGCAGAGTTTGTAATGTCAAACTCTTTGTGGGTGGGAGTAAGCAGTTCATATCTGCCTTGCATGGCTTTTACGAATCGGCTGCCCACAAAGCCGCTTGCTCCGGTCACTAATACTTTTTTCATAAACACTTTAGAATAAATGGAAGAAACAGTTTACAATAAAAAGAGTGTGTATCAGGAATCTTGTTGATACACACTCTTTTTACTATTTTCAGTCGTTATTTATCTCTTTAATATCTACTTCTATCTTCGACTCTCCAAGCAAGTAACGGCAGAAGTGGTCGGCCATCTTCCAGAAGAAGTATTCATCCATATTACCGAACGAGTGACGCTGTCCGGGCAACAAAAGTATGTCGAAACGTTTGTTGGCTTTTATCAACGCGTCAATAACACGAATGGTGTTTGCCGGGTTCACATTGTTGTCCATGTCTCCCGTTACAAGCATCAAGTGGCCTTTGAGGCGACCGGCAAGTTCTTGATTGGTGCTTATGCGATAGGCGAATGTTGTGTCGCTCTCGTTGATATTTTCCTTAATGCCATGATGTTTTTCGCTCCACCAACGGTTGTAGATGCGGTTGTCGTGATTACCGGCACACGATACTGCGGCCTTGAAAAAGTCGGGATAATATAGTATGGCAGCAGTAGACATGAATCCTCCGCCCGAGTGTCCGTGAATACCCACACGTTCGCCGTCGATGAACGAGTGACGTGCAATGAGCTGTTGTGCTGCAACTTTTTTATCGGCAAGACCATAATCGCGCAAGTTACCGTATCCGAAGTTGTGGTACCATTTTGAGCGATTGGGGTGTCCTCCGCGGTTACCGATGGTAATTACAATGAATCCCATCTGTGCAAGGCGGTCAATACGGTTCATGCCCGACGACCAGCTTTCGTTTACAGCCTCAGTTTGCGGGCCGGGGTACACATACTCTATCAATGGATAGCATTTTGTCGAGTCAAAGTCGAAAGGCTTGTACATTACTCCGTAAAGGTCGGTTATGCCATCGGCTGCTTTCACCTTGAAACGTTCGGGATATTTATAGCCTGCGTCGAAGAGTTGCGAAAGGTCGGCTGTCTCTAAATGTGCAAGTTGTTTACCCGAGGCGCTGTATAGTATGGAGGTTGGTACTGTATCGACACGCGAACTGTTGGCAACGAACATTGCGCCATCCTCTACTACCGAGAAACGGCCGTTAAGGTCGCCCTTGTCGAGCTGTTTCAGGCCTTTACCGTCGTAACCTACACTGAAGAGGTGGGCATAATAGGGATTCTCGCCGTCGTTGTAACCATTGGCAGTGAAATATACCTTTTTCTCTTTGTCGTTGATTGCCAAAATTTCATCTACGTGAAACGCACCCTCGGTAATGGGGTTCACAAGATTGCCGTTCATGTCGTAGAGATAGAGCATTGCCCATCCTGTACGCTCGGACCACTGGATAAAGTTTTTACCGTTGTTCACAACCTTTATCTGACGTGCCTCGATAGAGGTGTTCATCTCTTCGTGTACTATTGTTATTGCACTGTCAGTCTCTACATTCACGCGGCAAACCTCTATCTTTTTAAGGTCGCGGCTTGTACGCTGGAAGTAGAACTCTTTGTCTGTACCCAACCACACACGTTTGCGAGGTCTTTCGTACATATTTTCGAGTTTCGAGGGGTTACGGAACAGTTCAACCGTCTGCTCCTTGAATTTAGCAATATTGATGAACTTGCTGCTCTTTTTCTCAAAGTCGAAAAGTTCCATGGTGACGATGGGGCCGGGTTCTCCGGGCATCTGGTATTTGTATGTTTCGAGGGTGGGACGAGGCGAGCTCAGCGAGTTTATCACCCAGAAGTTCTTTACCATAGAATCTTTTTGATGCAGCATGACAAAGTGACGCGAATCGGGCGACCACAGAGCGTTTACACCGAAACGTGCAGTGCTGTCCACCTTATTGGTACCTACGGGGTGCCATGCGTAGCACTTTCCGGGCTTACCGTTTGTGGTGAGCTGATGCTCAACTACCGTTGAATCCTTGTCCCAGATGCGCAGTTTTTCAACATCTTCCATAGACATGTACCAAAGATTCCAATTCTTCTCGTAGATGGCATATTTGCCGTCGGGCGAAACATTTGCCCATCCGGGGTAATTCGGGTAAAGGTCTTCTATTTCGTCGTTAGTACGCTCGATAAGTTCGCCTGTCTCAAGGTCGTACTCAAAATGGAAATATTTATTTTCTTTTTGATTTTCCTTTTTTATTTTAGCAATTTTCGTACTATCGTTGCGTTCCCAACGTTTCAACTGCTTGGGAATTTCGAGTTTCGATTGTATGCCTATGCGCACGTAACGGTCGTCGCGCAACTGCACATTTTGCAGTGGCAGATGTTGTGCATCGTAGGGGTCGCCTGTCTTTTGGCTTATTTCGGCAGCAAGCTTTTCCATACTCCACATCTCTTTTTTGTTACCTTTGGCATCTACAATATAGTAGCGTGTGCCATCGGCGTATGTGAAGGAATACCAGAATCTTTTACCGTCGGAGAACCAATGTGGGGTTACCGAGGTCGATTTTACCATGCGACCAATCTTTTTGGGCGAGAATCGTTCGGCGAGCGCATAATTAGGTTTTACACGCTTGCACTCTTCGTTCTTTGTTTCCTCTTTGGCTTGCAACGAGAGAGCAAGCAGTGGGAACGTTAAAAATAAAAATAGTTTTTTCATTTACTTTATGTATGTGTATTTTATATTATTTCTTCTTTTTAAGTTCGAGTTTTGCAATACCTCCGGTTGATGTCTCTTTGTATAGTACAGGAAGGTCGTGACCCGTGTCGTGCATCACTTCCACTATGTGGTCGAAGGTGATTTTGTGTTTGCCATCGGACAACATGGAGTAGGTACAAGCATCCAATGCTCGCGACGCTGCAATAGCGTTACGCTCAATGCATGGTACCTGTACAAGCCCACACATAGGGTCGCAGGTCAGTCCCAAATGGTGCTCCAATCCCATTTCGGCAGCATACTCAATTTGATTTATTGTACCACCGAATAATTGACAGGCAGCAGCGGCAGCCATAGCACATGCAACGCCAACCTCACCTTGACAACCAACCTCGGCACCCGAAATTGACGCATTCTCTTTTACGATGTTACCTATAAGTCCGGCTGTGGCAAGCGCACGCAAGATACGCGCCTCGCTGAAATGATGCTCGTTTGCAAGGTGGTGAAGCACTGCCGGAAGCACACCGCACGAACCACATGTGGGAGCTGTAACCACCGTCGCACCACTTGCATTTTCCTCGGATGTTGCAAGTGCATAAGCATACACGCGAGCCTTACTGCGCACCGAGGAACTGTATGAGTTTGACTTTAAAAGGTATGTACCGGCCTTGCGTTGCAGCCCTAACCTTCCGGGGAGCACACCTTCGTGCTCTAATCCTCGTGTGATAGTCTCGCGCATTGTGTGCCACACAGTACTAAGAAAATCCCATATTTCGGCACCTTCGAATTGCTCGACATACTCCCAGAAAGTGCAGCCTGTGTCCTCGCTCCACTGCATAATGTCGTGCATGGTGGTAAGCGGATAAATGTCCGACTCGCTCTTAACGCTATCTTCGTTGGCAAGTTCGCCGCCACCCACACTATATATTGTCCATTCGTCGATGACTTTACCGTCTTTTATACCTTCAAATTTCATTCCATTGGAGTGAAAAGGCAGGAATGTGTCCGGTTCCCACACAATTTCCAATGGTGCAATAGGTTGCAACACATTGGTAATGGCCACGTCTGTCATGTGACCGCGTCCGGTAGCCGCAAGACTGCCATAAAGGGTTACTCTGTACGAATCGACATTGCTGCAACGTGCGGCATATTCTATTGCAGCACGATTGGGGCCCATAGTATGGCTGCTCGATGGTCCGAGACCTATACGATAAAGTGAACGAAGAGATTTCATAATATATATATATTTTTTGCAAATGTTGCTTATTTTTTCTTTAGCAGGTCAAGAGCCTTGTTCAATATTTTACTTTTTGTATCACTCTTTGTTGCAGAGCTGTCCGACGCAGCCTCGTCAGTGTCGGTTCCCAAAAGTTTATTTGCAAGTTTTTCAACAGCGTTGCCTGCTGCTTTTTTGGCAAGGCTCTCCATGTCTATACTCACTTTCGGCGATGTGAATGTACCTCCTATGTTCATATCCACCGTACCCAACTGCGAAATTTTTCCGGCAGATGTGGGGATTGTTATTTCACCTTTATAGTCAATGCTCTTGTCGAGCCCTGTGGAGCCCGAGAGGTTCATCTTGTAGTCGCCCAATGTCAGGTCGAACGGCTTTGTGTTTATGCGTCCGTCGGCAATGGTGAAGTCAATATTGAGATTTTTCACCTTAGTCTCTTTCAGCGAAGGCTTTTTCACAATATCGGCCACCATGTCTATCACTTTCACCCCGCTGAGGCTAAGGTCTTTTGTCGAAAGGCTGCCACTACCGCTGAGCGTATTCATCACCGGGCTCATGCTCTCATCGAGCTGTGTGTTCACCTTTATGCTACCCGAGAAATTGCCCTTCAGTCCTGAAAATATCGGTGCCATCTGCTGCACCATGTCAAGGTCGCGATAAGCCTCGGCAAAGCCAATTTCCTTCAAGCTGAAACCGGCATTTAAGTTAGGCGCACCCTTTTCGGGTGTTGCATACGAGCCGTTTACAACTACACTTCCTCCCATTGTGTTAAGCGACAGATTCTGCATGTCCACCTTGCTGTTTTTTACTACAAGCAGGCCATCAAGGTTGTTGAACTTCATTTTGTTCATGAGTACCTCTTTCATCTTTACCTGCATGCGGAAGTCTATATTATCAGGAATCTTTATTATTCCCATAGAGGCAGTGTCTGCTGTTGCTGTTTCCGAGCCAGACGCAGCAGTGGCAGTGCTGTCGCCATCAGTCATAAAGTCGTTAAGATTGAACTTGTTGCTCGCAATATTAAGCGTACCTTTGAGGGTGGTACCTTTAAGCGCAAAGCCCATGTAATTCTCGAACTGACTGTCAAATGTAAGGTCGTTTGTACCTATGTTTACTGTTGTTTCGCTGAGTTTCAAGTATCGAGGAGTGAAACTGAATGTCGATTTTTTAATCTCGACGTCGGGAATATCCTCCATCTGCAACTTCATATTACTGAGATTGATGTTACCCGAAGCCTGCATGCGGTCGTACAACTCCTTTTGTATGTATGACATACGTCCGTTAAGGCTCATATCGGCATTTACAAGGCCGTTAAGCTGCATATCTTCGAGCGGATAAACATCTTTTATTTTCCCAAGGTCGAGCTTGCCTTTTGCAGTTACATTAAAGTCAAGGTCGCTGACAGGTGTCTTTACGTCGGCAGTCATGCTGAAAGGATTGCCGGCCAGTGTCAGGTTAAAAGGATTGACTTTGATTGTTGTTGCATCAATGGGGCCGCCGGGGTTCTTCACGCTTGCAACAATGTTTATATTGTCCACACCTGCCGGCAACGACGGATAGCGGAACATTGCATTTTTCACTTTGAGATTAACGTCAAACTCGGGCATGATGCTGTCACCTACCATGCTGCCTTTTGCATACGCGGTAAGTGTTGCGTCGCCTGCGGTCTTCAGTCCATCAAAGTCTTTTGCATATATTGCAGGTATCAGCGAAAGAATCTCTTTAAAACTTATTTCATTGGAATTCAGCTTAATATCCATATCTACACCTTGTTCGGTGGTTGCCACCCATCCGTCTATGGTTGCACGTATGGCGTTGAGTGACAATTCATTCTCTTTAAGAGTAAATTTATTTGCAGTAAAATCGGCATCCACGTCCATCTGTGCGCCGATGGTTGCTTTGCTCAAGAATGGCACACCACCCATACGGAACGTTACCGACGGTGTTTCACTCTCGAGTTTTATTGTTGTACGTTCGCTGCCAAGGTCGCCACTGCATGTTGCGTCAAGGTCGATAATTTCGGCATACATTCCTGCCTGACGGTCGTCGTAAACGAGTGTAAGGTCGTCGATGCTCAATTTTTGTAATTGTATGCGCAGGGAAGTGCTTGCCGTATCGCTCTCTTCTACGGTTGTTGCTGCACTGTCGGCCTTCATTACGTCCCAATTAGGGCGCCCATCCTCGAGTACTATGGCCTTTACTTTTGTGTCGTCAATGATAATTTTGCTTATTTCGTAACCGCTGTCGCCGAAGAGTGACATTAAATTCACGGCAGCAGTCAATTCGCCGGCCTGTAACAATGTGTCATTCTCGAAGGCACCGACGCCTTTCAACCAAAAATTCTCAAGTGTTACAGAGGCTTGCGGAAATTGAGTTATGAGGCTTATATCAAGATTCTCAAAGTCGAACTGCGCATTGAGCATTTTGTTACCCTCTTGCTTGACTATGCTCTCTATTTTTCCTTTCAAGGTCAATGGCAGCACCATCAGCAATATGAATATTACAACTATCGTAACACCGATGATTTTAATTACTTTTTTCATAACTTATTATCTTAGTTGCTGTTTAAATTTATTTATATGCAAATAAAAATATGATATTTTCCTTAAATGTTTTGCAAAAATAGAGAATTTTTGGCGAAAAATCACTAATTTTGCAAAATGTTATTCTTGTGCGACGGAAATTGTTTTATCTCCGCCGTTTTTTATATTCAAAAATGCCTGTTTTCTAATTTTTGCTCTATAAAAAAATTGGCGATATAAATTCAAACAGTTTCTAACTTCCACATAGGGATTCTTTAAAGAGCATTTAACAATTAATATATTTAACGTGAGTTCGAC
>CAZXIQ010000042.1:0-10507 GCA_964640785.1 uncultured Bacteroidaceae bacterium
AACAATCGTTTTTCATTGAGAAGTTCATTGCTTGGTTGGTGCGCATTAAGCTTTTTGGTACTTTTTGTCGGTACATAAAGTACATAATGAAAAACGACAACCGTTCAAATAGCAACTACTTATAAGGATAAAAAGACTATAAGGAAAAAGGCTCCCTTAATAACCATAATAAAGAAACATTTAAAATTATACCGAACTAACGTTATTTTACATTTTTCAGCGCACCATTTTAAAATAGAACAAATTGCATGTTTACAAAATCTTCTTCACTAATTCAAACATTTTATATGGCATATAACGAAACGGCAGGTCGAGCCACGTAGGCGTCACCACCACTGCGCGTTTGTGCGAAAATGCGTCGAAACTATCGCGACCATGATAATGCCCCATACCCGAATTGCCCACTCCGCCGAAAGGAAGATTCTCGTTGGCAATATGCATTATTGTATCGTTTATGCACGCACCTCCCGAAGAGGTTCTTTTTATCACCTCAAAGCCCTTTTTCTTATCACCGAAATAGTACAGCGCAAGCGGTTTTTCCCGCTCATTAACAAAGCGTAAGGCCTCGTCGAGTTTCTCAAACTCCATCATCGGCAACACCGGGCCGAAAATCTCTTCCTGCATCACAGGCGAGTCGGGAGCAACGTCGGCAAGCAGTGTAGGCTCTATGTAACGTTCCTCGGCAACGGTTGCGCCACCGAACACCACACGTCCATCTTTCAGATAGCCGGCCACACGCTCAAACGCGCGGTCGTTTACCATGCGCACAAAATGCTTGCTTTTGCGTATATCCTCACCATGCAAACGTCTTAACTCGTCGCGCATGGCTGTTGCAAATTTTTCCGACAACGAAGAGTGTATCAACAAATAGTCGGGTGCAATGCAGGTCTGTCCGGCATTCAATGTTTTTCCCCATGCTATACGTCGCGCAGCAATTTTCACGTCAGCCTCTTTGTCTACTATGCAGGGGCTTTTTCCGCCAAGCTCCAGAATTACGGGTGTAAGATTCTTTGCAGCAGCCTGCATCACTTTTTTGCCCAGCGACGGACTGCCGGTGAAAAAGACAAGGTCGAATTTTTCACCCAATAACATACCGTTCACTTCGCGGTTACCCTGTACGACGGCAATATATTTTTCGTCGAAACTCTCTTTAATCATCTTTTCAATGGTTGCAGAGGTCTCGGGGACGTATGGCGAGGGTTTAAGAACAGCCGTACAACCTGCCGAAATTGCCCCCACCAAAGGGTTCAACAACAGTTGCACAGGGTAGTTCCACGGTGAAATAATAAGCGTATTACCCAACGGCTCGCTCACTATGCGGCTGCACGATGGCATCATCTTCACAGGCGTCGTGCGTCGTTTGTGTCTCATCCACGACTTCAGATTGTGAATGTGGTTTTTAATTTCCCCTCCTACGATGCTTATTTCTGTCAGAACAGCCTCTTCGGAAGATTTATGAAGGTCGTTCCACAAAGCGCGGCACAATGGCTGCTCCCACTTTTTCAGAGCAGCTTGCAGTTTCTTCAGTTGCGTACGGCGAAACTCATACGACAGTGTTGCGCCGGATGCAAAAAACTCCCTTTGCGATGCGATTATTGCAGTGATTTTTTCGGGTGAATGATTCTCTATTTTCATGACTGCTTTTTTCTTCCTGTAAAGTTGTCCATAGCCGAGAATATGCCCACCCACTTACCGAAAATAACATCGAACCATGTTGTAGGCAATAATCCCTGACACAATCTTATAAAGTGGAATCCGAAAGGAATACCCTTGAAGTCTTTGTTCTTCTCTATGGCGTTGAGAATTTTACGTGAAGTTGCCTCGGGCTCGAGTATAGGGAAGAATCTCGATTTTACCCCGTCGAACATTCCTGTGTTTATATAATATGGCGCGATAGTAGATACCCTTACCCCGCTTTTGGCCTGTTTCAGTTCTATGCGCACCGAGTCCGACCATCCTATCACAGCCCATTTACTTGCAACGTACACAGACATTTTGGGGTTGCTCAGCATGCCCGCAGCCGATGCAATGTTACAAATATGTCCTTTGTTGCGGGCAATCATTCCCGGAAGAGCTTGCAGAGCTATTACCATAGGTGCAACAGCATTGATATTCATTGTGCGCTCAATGTCCTTTACATTCTGCTTGTCAAAAGTCTTATTGCTTGTAACAATTCCTGCACAATTTATTATAATGTCAATGTCGCCACACTCTTTGCTTGTCTGCACGAAACACTCCTCGACAGCTTTATTGTCCGAAACATCCACTTTGTAGCCTTTTACATTGCCTTTATTTTTAAACTCGGCACAAGTGCTGTTTATACTCTCTTCGTTAATGTCCCAGATGACAAGCTGACGCGCACCTCTTTCCAAAGCCATGCGTCCCATGATGCGTCCTATACCCGATGCTCCACCGGTAATAAGAACACTATTTCCTTTAATTTTAGTCATATTTTTTATAAAAAAGTCTTTTTACATCGCAAAGGTAGTACGAAAAGTACAAAAAAACAACAATTTTTGCACAAAACAGACCAACATGTGCAAAATATTTAAAAACTATCTTTCAAAAAAGTACAACAATTTACATTATAACACAGTGTTCTTTGTTTTTACACCTTTTTGAACTATTTTTGCAATAATAAGTTGTTTGTAAATTTGTAACAAACAACAATACAATAATTATGTGAAAAGCACGTTAAAATATAAGTTCAAGAAGTTTCCAAAGAGATTACTATGATAGAATATTTGAGAGGAGAGATTGCAGAACTCACCCCGGCAACAGCCATAATAGACTGTGCCGGAGTAGGTTACGAAACAAGCATCACACTAAACACATATACAGCCATACAAGGCAAGAAAGAGGCCAAACTTTTCATTTACGAAGTAATACGCGAAGACACCCACCAACTATTCGGGTTCAGCAACAAACAAGAGCGCGAACTGTTCCTGCTGCTCATTTCCGTTTCGGGAATAGGCGGAAACACCGCACGCACAATACTGTCGGCATTTACAATAGGAGAACTTTGCGACGTAATATCCTCGGGCGACGAAAGAACCTTGAAAAGCGTCAAAGGCATCGGGCTTAAAACCGCTCAACGCATCATAGTGGAACTTAAAGACAAAATTCCCGCCATTGCCGCAGGAATACCGACTGCAACGCCCACAGCAAGCAGCATAAACAAAGAAACAGTGTCCGAGGCAGTATCGGCTCTGAGCATGTTAGGATTCCCCACAGCCGCAGCAAACAAAGTGGTACAAAGTATCGCCAAAGAGCAGAGCAACGCAACCGTGGAACAACTGATAAAATTAGCACTCAAACAATTATAACAAATGAAATTACGTACGCTTATAACAATTTTTCTGCTGTGTGCATGCACCATAGGGCTGTATGCACAGGAGAATAATAAGCGTACAGTGCGCCGCAGCAACAGAGTAAGACGCACAAAAGTAGAGAAAAAAGACAGCATTCCCGCGCGCTACCCGGTAGCCAACGTCATTCCCGAGAGCGAGAAAGACCTGAAAAGACTGCCGTTGGACCTGCGCAACCCCGGCAACATAATACAAGACACCACCTACAACGAAAAAGACAGCACATTCAGCATTGCCACAAAGATGGGAAACAGCATCTTGGGCACACCTTTCATCCTGTCGCAGGAGGAATATGCAAAAAACAAGATGCAAAGTTCCATAGAGCGTTACTTCAGGAAAAAGAACCAAGAAGAGTTCGACAAAATGAACAATGGCGACAAGTTCGACTTCAGCGACATGAAGTTCGACCTTGGGCCCGCCGAAAAGTTGTTCGGTCCCGGAGGCGTGCGCATAAAAACACAAGGTAGTGCAGAAATGAAAATAGGTTTCCAGATGCAAAAGGTGGACAACCCCTCACTACCCCAACGCAGTCGCGAGACAAACAGTTTCAACTTCGACGAAATAATAAACCTTAATGTCAAAGGAAACGTAGGCGACAAGATGAACCTCGACTTTAACTACAACACCGAGGCCACATTCAACTACGACACAAAAAAGATAAGCCTCAAATACGAAGGCAAAGAGGATGAAGTATTCAAGCTGATAGAGGCCGGAAACATCTCATTCGGCACAAACTCGTCACTGATAAAAGGCGCAACATCGCTTTTCGGTATCCGCACAGACATGCAATTCGGAAAACTGACGCTGCAAGCAGTCGTCTCGCAAAAAAACTCGAGTACAACAGTTGTAAACTCAAAAGGCGGCACACAACTGACAACATTTGAAATAGACATTGCCAACTACGACGAGAACAGACACTTTTTCCTTGCACACTACTTCCGCGACAACTACGACAAATCAATGGCACAGTTGCCCACCATCGTCTCGGGCATAACCATCAATCGCATAGAGGTGTGGGTGACAAACAAAAAGAGCGACTTTACCAACCCACGTAACATAGTAGCCTTCACCGACTTGGGAGAATCGTCGCACATAAGCAACAACAAGTGGAGCGTAACAGGCGGAAACAATTTACCCGCCAACAACACAAACAACCTCTACTCTGCCATGAACAACAACTATGCCGATATTCGCAACATCGACCAAGTAAATGCCATATTCAGCGGAATAAACGGGTTCAACGGCGGGCTCGACTATGAAAAAATATCAAATGCACGCCTGCTCTCCCCCTCGGAATACACACTGAACAAACAATTAGGTTACATATCGCTGCGCAACTCATTGCGAGCCGACGAAGTGCTTGCCGTAGCCTATGAATACACCTATGGCGGGACAACCTATCAAGTGGGAGAGTTTGCATCCGACCAAAAAGAGTCATCGAGCACCCTTTTGGTAAAATTGTTGAAACCAAACTCATGCTCGCCACAAAACGGATGCTGGGACCTGATGATGAAAAACGTATACAGCTTAGGCACAAGAAGTCTCAAAAGCACAGACTTCAAGCTCGACATATACTATGCCAGCGACAGCCTCGGAACGAACATCACATATCTGCCCGAAGAACATCTGAAAAACACACCGTTGCTGAGAATGATGAACCTCGACCGTCTCGACGCCAACAACTCCAAAGAAGCACCGAACGGAATTTTCGACTTTGTGGAAGGCTTTACGGTTCACGCCTCGTCGGGACGAATATTTTTCCCGACAGTAGAGCCCTTTGGCACAACCCTAAAGAAAAAGATAGGCAACAACACCGTTGCCGAAAAATACATCTACCAAGAACTGTACGACTCGACAAAAACCGTTGCCCGACAAATAGCCGAAAAAGACAAATTCTACCTTATAGGAGAATACACCGGCTCGTCGGCAAATGTCATACAGACAGGGTCTATGAACATACCAAAAGGCTCGGTGACAGTGACAGCCGGCGGAGTAGTGCTCACAGAGAACAGCGACTACACAGTAGACTATGCAGCCGGAATTGTAACCATTGTAAACCAGAGCATTGTAGATGCGGGAACCCCCATAGACGTGTCGCTCGAAAGCAACACCCTGTTCAACATGCAACGCAAAACAATGCTTGGACTAAACTGGCAATACAACTACTCGGACAACCTCACTTTGGGCGGAACAATAATGTCACTCACCGAAAAACCGCTTACTTCGAAAGTAGACATGGGCTCTGAGCCCCTGAACAACCTTATATGGGGAGTAAACCTCTCGTGGAAAAAACAGACACAATGGCTCACCACATTCCTCGACCGCCTGCCCCTGCTAAGTTGCGCCGCACCATCAAGCATAAACTTCACAGCCGAATTTGCCCAACTGAACGCCGGAACATCCGACGAATTACAAAGCAACGCATCATATTTGGACGACTTTGAAAGCACCGAAAATGGAATAGACCTTGACGCCCCCTCGGCGTGGGTATTGTCATCAATCCCCACAGGAATGACAAACTACAGCCTTACAAACAACATACTCACAGGCTACGACCGCGCACTTATCAACTGGTACACCATTGACCCGCTGTTCACCCGACGCAGTTCGTCGCTGACCCCCTCGCACATAAAAAGCGACCTCGACCAACTATCCAACCACTATCTGCGCGAAGTCTACGAGCGAGAGCTATACCCCAACAAAGAGTCCACATACGGCGAGTCGTCCACACTCTCGCTGATGAACGTCAGTTATTACCCCGATGAACGCGGCCCGTACAACCTCGACCCCGACCTCACCTTTGACGGCAAGCTGAACACACCCGAAAAACGTTGGGGAGGAATCACACGGCAACTAACCACCACAGACTTCGAGACAGCCAATGTTCAATATATAGAATTCTGGTTGCTCGACCCCTTCATATACAACGACGCCGGAGGCGGAGGCGACTTTTACATCAACCTCGGAGAAGTATCCGAGGACATACTGAAGGATGGAAAGAAATTCTTTGAGAACGGTCTTCCGGCAGGCGGCAACAACTACGGCTACGAAGAGACCGTATGGGGACGTGTGCCCGTAACATCGAGCCTCGTTTATGCGTTCGACAACAACGCCGGCAACCGCACACAACAAGACATAGGCCTTAACGGACTTACAAGCACCGACGAGGCAACATTCCCCACATACGCAAACTACCTTGACGCCATACGCGGCAAGGTACGCAGCGAGGTATACGACAGCATCGCCGCCGACCCCGCAAACGACAACTACCACCACTATCGTGGCTCGGACTACGACCAAGTGCAACGCAATATTTTCGAAAGATACAAATACTACAACAACCCCGAAGGAAACTCGGCAACAACATCAGCGTCAAACGAAAATTACAACACATCGGCAAAGACTACACCCGACATTGAAGACGCCAACCAAGACTTTACGATGGATGAATATGAAAATTTCTTCCAATATAAAATATCGCTCCGTCCACAAGACATGCAGGTTGGCATCAACTACATATCTGACAAACGCACCGTCACTGCCAAATTGCGCAACGGCTCAACAGAGAGCGTAAACTGGTACAAATTCCGCATACCCATCGACGACTACGAAAAAGTCGTTGGAACGATACGCGACTTTACATCAATACGTTTCATGCGCATGTACCTTACAAATTTCAAAAAACCCGTAACCCTGCGTTTCGCCACCCTGAAACTCGTGCGCGGCGACTGGCGACCCTACATGAACGCAATAGCCTCAGCCAACAACACCTCGCCCACCATGAGCGGAGAACTTATAATGTCAGCTGTAAACATAGAAGAGCATGGCGACCGTCAGCCGGTAAACTATGTACTTCCCCCGGGAATCTCGCGTATATTGGACCCCGAACAACCACAATTACGACAAGACAACGAACAAGCCCTGTCGTTACAAGTAAATAATCTTGGCTCAAAAGAGTCGCGCGCCGTATACAAGAAAAACACTCTCGACATACGACAATACGAAAGAATTCAAGTCTTTGCACACGCCGAGGCTCCCCTCCTCGATGGCACGACACTTGCCGACGACGACGTATCGTTGTTTGTGAGAATAGGCTCGGACTACAAAAGCAACTACTACGAATATGAAATACCGCTGAAACTCACTCCGCACGGAACATACGACGCATACAGCACCACGTCAGGAACCACCGTATGGCCCACCGAAAATATGCTCGACATTCCGTTGAGCAAACTTACGGCACTCAAGGTGAAACGCAACACCCTGAGAAACGCCCACACATCGGGAGTAAACAACACAACCCTGTACAGCGAATACGACGAAGAAAAGCCCAAAAACAGAATAAGCGTCATTGGCAACCCCTCGCTGGGACAAGTAAAAGTGATGATGATAGGTGTGCGCAACAACACCGGAACACCAAAGTCGGCCATCGTATGGGTAAACGAAATGCGCATGCTGGGCTTTAACAACAAAAGCGGATGGGCAGCACAAGGCAACCTCAACGTCAAACTCTCCGACCTTGGCAGCATTGCCGCACAAGGAAAAATAGAGACCGCCGGATTCGGAGGCCTCGAGGACAAACTCGCGTCGCGCCGCAAAGACGACTACTATAAATATTCGGTGACAGGAACATTCGATTTTGGACGATTCTTTCCCAAAAAGGCCAAAGTGGCACTGCCGCTATACTACTCAATGTCGCAAGAGGTAAAATCGCCTCTTTACAGCCCATTCGAAACAGACCTTCTCTTCGATGATGTACTCGACTCGTACAGCGATGCCGCACAAGACTCCATACGCAGCATCGCCGAAGTGAAGTCCACGACACGCAACTTCAGCATAAGCAACGCCAAAATAGGCATTGCAAGCAAAAAACCCATGCCTTACGACCCCGCAAACTTCACATTCGGATACTCATACTCGCGCACCGACAACAGCAGCAGCACCATCAGTTGGGAGAATCGTCTCAACTGGAAAGCTACCGCCGCATACGCATACAACAACCCCATAAAAACCATAAAACCCTTTAAAAACATCAAAAGCAAATCAAAATGGTGGAACATGTTCAAGGAATGGGGCATCAACCCCCTGCCACAAAGCCTGTCGCTGAACACAGACATGACACGCAGCTACCACGAACGCCAAACACGCGACCTAAGCAACACATACAACCAGACAGCAACACCGCTCAACTTCTCGCAACAGTTCTACTGGAACCGCCACATGACAATAAAGTGGGACCCCACCACCAACCTGCGCATGAACCTCACCACCGGAACAAATGCCGAGATTGAAGAGCCCTACATGCCCGTGAACAAAAGCCGTTACCCCGACGAATACTCAATATGGAAAGACTCCGTTATGCACAGCATAAGAAACTTGGGACGTCCGCTCAGCTACCAACAGAGTTTCACAGCATCGTACACTCTGCCCATAAACAAACTGCCCATTTTCGAATGGATGACAGCAAGCGCAAATTTCTCGTCGTCCTATAATTGGGCACGAGGAAACAGTTCGTCGGGTGTAAACTTCGGCAACACCATCGCCAACAAACGCACAATAACACTCAACGACAACTTCAACCTCGAAAAGCTGTACAACCTGTTCCCCTACCTCGCCGAAACAAACAAACGTTTCGCCAGTGGAGCAGCCGCAAAAAACAAGAGAGAAAAAGCACAAAAAGCCGCAAAGATAAAACCCTTCAGAACAGAAATAACACTGCGCACAGACACAGTGATACCCGTTGCCCACGGACTGAAAAGCAAAAAACTTGTAATAAACGCACGCACCAAAAAGGGACGTCCCTACAAACTAAAATACAAGATTATAGACGAAAATAACATCCTTGTAAAAAACAAAGACACTGTACCCTTGAAACTCACCATCACCCCCAAGCTAAAGAGTGAAAATACCGAGTTTATGAAGAGGATGCAATACCCCACACGCTTCCTCATGATGCTACGCAGCATGTCCATAAACTACACAAACAACTACTCAATGTCGCTACCGGGATTCATGCCAAACACAGGAGACATCTTGGGACAGAACAAACTGAACGGAACATACGCCCCGGGCTTGGACTTTGCCTTCGGTCTCACCGACGACAACTATCTGCAACGCGCCTACGACAAAGGCTGGTTACTGTGCAACGACAGCGTAGCCGTACAAGCCGCGTCAAGCACAGCCGAGAATCTGCAATTAAAATTTGTATTAGAACCGGTAACCGACGTCAAGATAGACCTTAACGCCGACTGGTCGAGAAACAAAAGTCGCAACATACAATACATGTACGCAGGAATGCCCGAAACACAGTCGGGAGGGTTCTCCATGACCACCATCACCATAGGAAGTTCCTTCGACACAGGCAGCGAGAGCAACAACTATAAGTCCTCGACATTCAACAAGTTCGTAGCCAATCTCGAAGGAATAAGAAAGAGCATGGAGGATAAATACACCGGCACAATGTACCCGCAAAACAGCACACTCGCCGGACAGGTGTTCAACCCCGAGAATGGAACCGTAAACAAATACTCGGCCGAAGTGATGTTACCCGCATTCCTAAACACCTATACAGGCAGCAACGGCAGCGACCTTTTCCCATCGTTCCTGAAGATGCTGCCCAACTGGAACATAAAATACGCAGGACTGTCCAGACTGCCAATGTTCCAGAAACACTTCAAAAGCGTAAATATCACTCACGGCTACAAGAGCGTCTATGCAATAGGCTCGTACAGCACATACTCAACCTACATGGAGTACACCAATGGATTAGGATTCATAAATAACACAAACACAGGCCTGCCCGTACCCAGCAGCCGATACAACATAAGCACAGCCTCTATAAACGAATCATTCTCGCCGTTGTTAGGCGTTGATGTAACCACAAACAACAACCTGACGTTAGGCATAAAATATGTAAAATCGCGCGTGCTTAACCTTAGTGTAACAGCCATACAAATGGTGGAGACACACTCAAAAGAATTAGTGCTGAACGCCGGATATAAAATCATCAACCTTAAAATGATGGGAGCAAGCAGCAAAGCCGACAAGAGCAACAAAGTGAGCAACGACCTGAATATAAGAGCCGCATTCTCGTTCAAGAACATGACCTCTTTGTGCCGTAGCATCGACAAAGGAACAAC
>CAZXIQ010000043.1:0-10503 GCA_964640785.1 uncultured Bacteroidaceae bacterium
TTACGACACACCCCAAGCCCGAAGATATTCGCAAAAGCGCGTACACTATACTTGCCGAATATTTGGCATGCGGCATCGACCCCGAAAAATCGACCATATACATACAGAGCGATGTAAAAGAGGTATTGGAACTTTACCTTTACCTTAATATGAGTGCCTATTTGGGAGAGCTTGAGCGCGTTACATCTTTCAAGGAAAAGGCACGCAAACAACCCGACAATGTAAATGCAGGACTGCTCACATACCCCACCCTGATGGCAGCCGACATTCTTATACATAAAGCTGTAAAGGTTCCCGTCGGAAAAGACCAAGAGCAGAACATGGAAATGGCACGTAAATTTGCCAGAAGATTCAACAACATCTACGGTGTTGAGTTTTTCCCCGAGCCGCAATCATACTCACTCGCCGGCAAGGGTATAAAAATTCCCGGACTCGACGGTTCGGGCAAAATGGGAAAATCCGAGGGCAACTGCATCTATCTTATCGACGACGCGACCACCATACGCAAAAAAGTGATGAAGGCCGTAACCGACAGCGGCCCCACAGTGCCAAATTCGGAAAAGCCCGAGGTTATAAAGAACCTCTTCACGCTGATGGAGGTTGCATCCACCCCCGACACATACAAATACTTCGACGAAAAGTGGAACGACTGCTCCATCAGATACGGCGACCTGAAAAAGCAGCTTGCCGAGGACATTGTAAACAAAATTGCGCCGATACGCGAACGCATTGTCGAGTATTCGTCAAACACAGAACTATTGAAGAAGATTGCCAAAGATGGCGCCGAGAAGGCACGCGAGAGTGCAGCAAAAACCCTCGCCGAGGTACAAAAAATCATTGGCTTTACCAACTTATAAACAACAATCATAAAAAGAAAAAGGCCGCTTTGGGCAGCCTTTTTCTTTTTATGATTAATGACAGATATATAAATTATTCTTAAAAATCAACGGAATCTATTCATTTACATTAAAAAAAATGTAATTCTGCTTTCATTAAGCACCTTTAGATAAATAAACATACTTTTACGTCCGAATGTACAAAATCTTTAAAGCCCAAATAACATGAAAAGGAATCTGCTTTTAACTTTATGTCTAGTGTCGACACTCAGCATTTCGGCACAAATAGAAAATTACACTCTGCCCGATGGCAAGGTAATAAAAATAGACCGTAGCGTCTACCCCAATTGGCAATATAAGGCCCCAGAAAAGCCACAGCCTGCCGAGTATACAGCACGCCGTAAGACACGTGCCAAACAAGGAAAAGTAAAACTTCCACCCTATGTATACAACGGAGAAAGCAAATATTTCCCCCCAATCTTCAACCAAGATGGAGGTTCCTGCGGCTCGGCACAGAGCATAGGATATATGTTCACCCACGAAATAAACAGCTATCGCAACCTTGATGCCTCAAAGCCCGAGAACCAATACCCCTCGCACTTCACTTGGTTGTTAGCCTACCAGACAAGTACAACCGACGGAATGGCACAGGCCATAGGTATTCCCAATGTTCCCACCTATGGCGGACGCACATATAGCCGACTGTTTGGCGCACAAACCCACGACGACCCCGACTATGGATGGATGCAGGGCTACGACAAATGGTACAGTGCAATGTGGAACAGAACTGCCGGCAGCATCTCTTTTGCCCCCACAAACACTCCGGAAGGCCGACAGGAACTTAAAGAGTGGCTCTACAACCACTGTGGCGACGAGACTATGCACTGTGGCGGTGTTGCAGGTATCGGAGTGGCATCCTATGGTACATGGGGTTCTATTCCCGCCACAACCGCCAACAATGAGGCGGGCGTAAAAGGCATGAAATACGTCAAATCTTGGGGCGATGTTTACAACCACGCAGTTACCGTTTGCGGATACGATGACCGCATAGAGTTTGACCTCGACGAAGATGGCATCATAGGCGAAGTCGAAGAGGATGAGGTTGGAGCATGGATTATCGCCAATTCATGGGGCGATGGCTGGGAGAACAATGGTTTCATATATTGCCCCTACAAGTACAGCTATGCTCTTGGCAAGGACGTACTATCTTGGACACCCGGTTCTCACATAATACGCAAGGACTATCGTCCCCTGCGCACCATTAAACTGTTGATGGAATACAGCCACCGCAGCGAATTGCTGCTTTGCGCCGGAATTTCCGAGAATATCAACGCCACCAAGCCCGAGGCAACCATTCCTTTTGAACACTTCCGCAATGCCGGCAACACATTGGGCGCAAGTCCGGCACCCGAAGTTCCCATGCTCGGTCGTTGGGTCGATGGCATGCACTACGAACCAATGGAATTCGGTTACGACCTGACCGACCTTACATCCACCGTAGATCGCACAAAGCCTTTAAAATATTTCTTCATTGTCAAGACAAAAACCGGCTCTATCGGTAGTGGAAAAATCCACAAAGCATCCATCATTAATTACGAGACAGAAAATGAAGGTATAGAGATTCCTTTCGATAGCACAAACGTAGAGATTGTAAACACCAATCGCGAGACTATAATCAGCGTTGTTGTTCCCGGTGAACAGCTCTACCCTGCAACCAACCTCGGCATACAGAATAATGTAATTTCTTGGTCAGCGCCTCAAGCATCGAGCCTGCCACTTATAGGTTACAACATCTACGATGGTGAAAAGTTGATAGCACAATTATCGGCCGAGCAGACACAGTTCACTATTGGCGACGATGCAGAAGGCCCCATCAGCGTGAAAGCTCTCTATCAGACAGGCGCATACAAGCAAGAATCTACTCCCACAAACCAGATAGCACTGCAAGCGCCCAAACACGAGACCAACAAAGTGATAATGTTCGACAAAGGCGGCCTTACTATCCCCAATGCCATTCCCGACGTTCTCAACGAAGCTACCATAGAATTCTGCATACGCAGTACAAATAACATAAATTACAGCCACCAGATAGGTCCGGGCTGGGGTAAGTTCCTTTTCCACAGCAATAGCAACAAATCAGTTTCAGTAGGATGGAACACCAGCAGCGGCAACCGTCTGGATGTCAGCAACGCCTTGCCCTACACCACCAAATGGTATCACATGGCCATTGTCATTGACGGCAACAAGCTCACTCTTTACATCAATGGCACCAAGAGAGGACAAATAACCTCGCCCGACTACTCGGGACTTACCAACTTTGGCAATCTTCAGTTCGGTCACACCAACAACAACGAGTGGTGGAACGGCGGCCTTGACGAGATACGCATCTGGAGCAAGGCACGCACACAGGCAGAGATAAAGCAGGACATGAATATCCCCATTTCCATGCCCGCACTTCAGCCCGACCTTCTTGTTTACATACCTATGGACACCATGCAGGTTGATGGCAAAACCGTTCTGCGCGACTGGGCAGGTGGCAAACATGCTTCAATGCACAGCATAGGTACTTGGAATATTCAAGAGGAGCTTGGGGGCCTTTCAAGCAATCCGGCAACCCCCTCTCTTTCTATTCTTGAAGAGGGTACCACACATTTGGCAGGTATTCCCTTCCATCTTACAGCTCAAAGTTCGCTCAGCGCAACCGAGTGGAAATGGTCTGTTGCCGACAGCGACACGGAACTATATGGCATGAGCCCCGCTTTTGTATTTGACCAAGCAGGAACATATACAATATCTTGTACCGCTCTGTTTGCCTCGGGCGACACATTGACAAAATCCAAAGAGGTGGTAATTGTCGAAGGCAACGCTCCGGTAGCATCCTTTGATATTCTCGACGACACTCTGCCCGCCGGCGACCGTTTCAGTTTCATCAACCGCAGCGAGGGCGACGGATGCACCTATCTGTGGAGCATGCCCGGTGCAGAAGTTGAAGAAATAAAAGGCACAAATGCCACAGCTCTCTATCCCAATGTGGGAACATTCACTGTTACGCTCACCGCAACCAATAATTTCGGAACAAGCAGCGTAACTCGTCAGGTTACCGTACAAGAGGCGGCTCCCGAGGCTCGTTTCGAAGTTTCTCAAACAGCCATAATGTTGGGCGACACTATTCAGCTTATCGACAACAGCCGTTACACACCCCTCTCTTGGCAATGGGAGCTTAACAATGGCAGTCGTGCCCTGTTGGTCGATGGACAATCACCCTACATTGTACCCACCGCTCCGGGTGTTTACAACGTCACCCTGACGGTCAATAATGAATTGGGCAGCAACACCCTTGTACGCAACCGCTATCTTGTGGTAAGCAACGACGACCCCGGAACCAGCCTCAACTTCACAGGCACAGAGCGTTTGCAGCTATCATGCCCCTTCGCCGAGGCGCAAAGTGCACTAACCCTCGACTGGTGGATGTCACCTCAGCAATACAAGGGCAGTGTGCCGCTTACATCTACTCAAGGCGATTTTTCAACTTCTGTCGATACAAAAGGCGCATTGACAATTACTCTTGGCACAAAGAAAGCTGTTTCCGATGATAACTTTATCATCTGCAACGAATGGCACCATTATGCTATTGTATACAGCAAAGGTAGCGTTAAATTCTATCGCGATGCAGTGCTTTTCAGCACCTCATCATCAAAATTGGCTACCACCTTCCCGGCGTTGGAGACTGTTACTATGGGCGCCGAGTCCAACGGATTCCAAGGCCAGATTGACGAGGTACGCCTTTGGGGAACAGCCCTCAGCGAAGAAAAGATTTCGGCATACAGCAACCAACATATCAGCGACGTTCAAGCCGCACAGACAGATGACATATTGCTGCTCTACTACGACTTCAACCAGAGTGGAGGCAATGTCATCGACCGCACCGGTTCGGGCTGCCACGCACAGCGCATAGGCTTCGGCCCCGATGGCGACGCATGGAATTCGGCTTTGGGAGTATTTACACTCGACACTCAAGCAATAATGCATGGTGATGTTTCGTCCAAATATCTTACCAACTACAAGAATCCTTTCATCACCACATCGGGCTCTGTCAATCCCAACAACAGTTCTCGTTTCTTGGCTTTGGCTATGCGTTCTTCTCGTTCTAAATGGAAAGATGCCAACGCTGTCGTTTCAGGAGGCATCACCACAGGAGCACACATCGACACTCAGCATAAAAACGACATTACTTTTGAAACTACATGGAGCGGATTTGCAACTCCGTTGCTCAATTACAAGTTGTGGCAATCTGTTAAACTTCCGGCAGGAAAATACAAATTCAGCGTTACATTCGGCGACGGCAACGATGCTCAGGAAAGCCGTTTGGTTGTGTGCAAAGGAACAACCATGATAAATGACTCAAAATGCGAAAGTGACGCTATTGCTTGGTGTAAACTTGTGGAGGGCAGCCTCGAATTCATCCTCAACGAAGAGACGACTGTTTCATTAGGTATTATTGTAAACCTTACCGGCCAAGCAAGTTTCAACATTAATGCATTTAAATTGGAGGGTGTTGCTTATGAGACACTTACACCTGTCATTCCCACCGGTATTACAGTTGTGACCCCGGCAGATACAGCTCCACGTAACATTTACAATATATCCGGTAAACGCCTGAAAGAGGTGCAAAAGGGGATCAATATTGTTGATGGCAAGAAGATTCTGAACAAATAATATCAGAAATTTATCTTCAAAAAGTAAAGGCAAGCATGTAGCTTGCCTTTACTTTTTGACTTTTGCGTCGTTTATTCACCATAATATAAAATAACTGCCCCTTTAACAAGCATTAATTCATTGAATATTCAACAATATATAAAACTTAAAAAGAGACTGTGTCAAAATGAAAATTTTGACACAGTCTCCCTGAATTTTGCATTAAAAGAAATCGTTAAGACTTCTTTTCGCCACTCTTGCACGAACCGGAGGGCTTGCACTCTTTGGTGTGGACCTCATTTTTGATGCCTTTACCCTCTTCTTGCTTTTTTTCTGTTTTTGTTGTCATGGGACAAAGTTTTTAAGTTAAACATCTGTTTTGGCTGATAATTTTTATCGGCCTGCCCTATAACAACATTACTGCACACGAAAAAGTTGAATTCTGTGCGATATTTGTTTGTAATATTTTACTTTACGCAACAGCAAGCCTGCTCGCCTTTGGCGAGCTTAACCTCGGCATAAGATACTGTGCAACCCATTGCGTCGGTGCGTTTCTGTGCTTTTACGCTATTGCCGTTTACAAGAAGTGTCTCGTAGTCGCCGGCAAAAGCTGCCTCCCATGTTATTTCGGCAGAGGTGTTGTTTACGAACGATGATGTTTTATTGTCATTGTGACGCACGTCGATTGTTCCGCCCAACATAGGCAGGTTGTTAACCTGAAGATAATTATCGCCGGTTATCTGCGGGAGTGTGGTCACGCGTTTCTGCGATGCGCTCGGCTGAATACCCATTGCACCGCTGACGATGCCCTCTATCATTCCGTATGATACTTCGGGATATTCGCAACGTTTCGCAACAACTATGTCCTTAAGAATTTTATATGCCTCGTCTTTATAGTTGTAGCGGTACCACAAGAGGGGGAAATATGAGATATTTTCAATATTCCACTCTTTGCGTGCAAGCATCTTCTCGACAGTGCCTTTGATGCGGGCAGGCTCTTTCACCGCGCCGAACCATATTACGTGTGTCAGGCCCTCGCCGTCGGCAAATGTGCCTTTGTTTGTCCAGAATGTGTGATAAGTGTTTATTTCGGGGCTCCACCATTTTTCGTCGAGGTGTTTGCGATACTCCTCGGCGCGGGCGGCCATCTGTTCGCTCGTCTTTTTGTTGCCTGCCTCGGCAAGTATTTTGCTGTATGCGTCGTAACCGCCGTAAATGGTGGCTACAAGGTCGGAACTGCTGTAAAGCCCTCCGAATGTCTCGACGTATGAGGGCACGCCACGCGCACCTCCAAATTTGGGAGCATTGGGCTTACGATTCACTTCGCGGGTGCGGGTGAGCATCTGTTCGGGGTTCAACTGCCAGCTATCGACATAGTTCTTTGCCGAAAGTGCATAGAAGTTGTTGAACGTTTCGTCGTTCAAATAACGTTTATCGCCTGTCCATTCATAGAGTCTCCAGCAAGCATACATTACATCGAAATTGGCGTTGAGGTTGTACCAGAAATCATCGTCTGTTACATAGTCGGCGGGACAAGGCTTGTCGTCCTTGTTAATTTCCCAATATGTACACCAGTCTTTCGCCTCGCTGATGTTTGAGGCAAATTTGTGCATCATATTATAGTTGTGCTTGGAGAGCCCGAGTACCTCGGCACCGATACTCTGGTGTGCAGCGTCGCGCATACAGAATGCGTTGCGGCTGGGAAGAGCAGCCTCGTACCAATGGCCGACAGCGTCGCCACCATCGTGAGCATAAGAGAGTGCCATCTTTTTGGCCCAATAGAATGTAAGTTCAAGGTCCTTGTCCGACGACTCGAAAGAGAGTTCTTTGCTCTCATTGTCGGTTGTAAGGCGGCAATTACGGGGACAACTGCCCGAACCACCCGAACCGCACGAGGCAACAACTGCCAACAGCGCTGCCGCAATGAATAGTTTGATTTTTTTCATAGTATAAGGTTTTTAATTTATATATACTTTTGGGAAATATTCGTCGAAGAGTGCTTTTGCGGCATCCAACTGTTCGGGCGTATTCTCTTTTACCCCTGTGAGTTTGTACTCTTTGCCCATTGCTGCATATTTATGTACGCCCAATGTGTGATAAGGGAGTATCTCTACCCTTTGCAACATTTTATAATTTTTAAAATGGTCACACAACGAACGTATATCCTCTTCTATCGCACTGTACCCTTGCACAAGCACATAGCGCATCCAAAAGGGCTTGCCTGTGGACTCCAACCACTCGGCAGTGCGCAACGTCTGTTCGTTGCTGCGTTCGGTAAGAAGTTTGTGGCGGACGGGGTTGTGCTGTTTAACGTCGAGGAGTATAAGGTCGGCAAGCGTGAAAAGTTCTTTTACATCGTCGTTCCAAATGCTGCCGTTGGTGTCTACGCAGATGTTGATGCCAACCTCTTTGAGACGGCGAAAAAGAGGGATAAGTTCCTTTGCCTGCACCGTTGGTTCGCCTCCGCTGAATGTGACGCCGCCCTTTTTGCCGAAGAACGGTTTTTGGCTCATTGCCATCTGTAAAATCTCTTCGACAGAGGTCTCTTTGCTTTCACCTTTAAGATCTATGGTGTCGGGATTGGCACAATAGAGGCAGCGAAAGTTGCAGCCTTGCAAAAAGACTACAAGGCGAAGACCGGGACCATCGAAAGTTCCCATAGATTCGTATGAGTGTACACGTATCATCTGTTTCTTTTAAAGAGCGATACAGGCTGCACCAACCGGCACAGCCTGTATGCGAATATTTACGGAAATTACATCTTTTCGTGGAAACTGCGCGAAATAACCTCTAACTGATGCTCACGGCTCAGCTTGATGAAGTTCACGGCGTATCCCGATACACGTATTGTAAGTTGGGGATATTTCTCGGGATGTTCCATTGCATCGAGCAACATTTCGCGGTTGAGCACATTCACATTCAAGTGGTGCGCACCTTTTGTGAAGTATCCGTCCATCATTGTCACAAGATTCTCTACACGTGTCTCGTCGTCCACGCCCAAAGACTTAGGAACAATGGAGAAGGTGTTGCTTATTCCATCCTGCGAGTCGCGGTAACGCAACTTTGCAACAGAGCTGAGCGATGCTATTGCGCCGTTCTTGTCGCGGCCGTGCATGGGGTTGGCGCCGGGAGCAAAAGCCACGCCTTTGGCACGACCGTCGGGGGTCGCTCCTGTCTTTTTGCCATACATGACATTCGATGTAATTGTGAGCAGCGACAATGTGGGGCATGCGCCTTTATATACGGGGTGTTTCTTAAGCTCTTCGTTGAAGAAGTACACAAGGTCCACGCCAAGGTGGTCTACTCGGTCGTCGTCGTTACCGAAACAGGGGAACTCTTTTTCAATTTCAAAGCCCTCGGTAAGTCCTATTTCGTTGCGTTTGACTGTTACCTTGCCATATTTTATGGCCGAGAATGAGTCGAGCACAATGGAGAGGCCTGCAACGCCGTATGCGAGGTTTATCTGTGGATTGGTGTCGATGAGAGCCATCTGAGCCTTCTCGTAGTAATATTTATCGTGCATGTAGTGGATGATGTTCATAGCGTCGTTGTAGACACGCGCCACCTGCATCAACACCTTTTTGTAGTTGCAGAGAACCTCTTCGTAGTTGAGAAGTTCGCCTGTAAGCACGGGAATATCCTCGACAATAACCGTACCTGTATTTTCGCAACGGCCGCCGTTTATGGCAAGCAACAGAGCCTTGGCAAGGTTGCATCGCGCACCAAAGAACTGTATCTGTTTGCCGATAGCCTGATAGGACACGCAACATGCAATTCCATAGTCGTCGCAGTTGCGCACCTCGCGCATAAGGGTGTCATTTTCGTACTGCACCGAAGAGGTGTCGATAGATACTTTTGCGCAGAACTCTTTAAAGCCGTCGGGTAGTTCGGGGCTCCATAGCACTGTCATGTTAGGCTCGGGCGAAGGGCCGAGGTTGTAGAGTGTTTGCAAGAAACGGAACGAGGTTTTTGTAACCTTTGTGCGACCATCGTTGAAACGTCCGCCGATGGCCTCGGTTACCCATGTGGGGTCGCCGGCAAAAATGTCGTTGTAAGATTGCATGCGCAAATGGCGCACCATACGCAATTTTATTACAAATTGGTCGATAAGTTCCTGTGCAAATGTCTCGTCTATGTTGCCTTTGTCAAGGTCGTACTGTATGTATATGTCGAGGAATGACGATACGTTACCCAAAGACATTGCAGCGCCATCCTGTTCTTTGACTGCTGCAAGATAGGCCATATACACCCACTGCACAGCCTCTTGAGCAGTTGTTGCGGGACGGCTGAGGTCAAGCCCGTAGTACTCGCCCATTATTTTCATTTCGTTCAAGGCCTTTATCTGCTCGGACACCTCCTCGCGCAAACGGATGGTTGCATCGGTCATGGGGCTTGTGAGTTTTTTCAGGTCCTCTCTTTTAGCCTCTATAAGACGGTCGATGCCATAAAGCGCCAGACGACGATAGTCGCCGATGATACGACCACGAGCATAGTTATCGGGCAAGCCTGTGAGGAAACCCAACGAGCGGAATTTACGTATTTCGTCGGTGTACGCGTCAAAAACACCATCGTTGTGTGTCTTGCGGTAGTGGTAGAAAATATCTTTTACCTTTGCGTCCACTTCAACGCCATTTTCGAGACAAGCCTTCTCTACAACTTTTATACCGCCATACGGCTTTATGGCACGTTTAAGCAGTTCGTCTGTCTGAAGCCCGACGATAAGTTCATTTTCGCGGTCGATGTAACCGGCTTTGTGAGAAGTAATTGTAGAAACAGTCACATTATCAAGTGAACGAACACCGTTGTTTGCTCTCTCCTCTTCGAGAGCTTTCAGACACTCGTTCCATACTTTTTTTGTTCTTTCGGTGGGGCCAGCCAAGAACGAGGCGTCACCTTCGTAAGGAGTAAGGTTTCTTTGTACAAAATCGGACACATTAATCTCTTTGTTCCAAAGACCCTCTTTAAACATGTT
>CAZXIQ010000044.1:0-10292 GCA_964640785.1 uncultured Bacteroidaceae bacterium
CCGACCTGAACAACGTTGCAGCAATATGCGTCTACCCAAATTTTGCAAACATCGTCAGCCAATCTTTGGAGGTAGAGAGTGTACAGGTTGCCTGTGTATCGGGAGGATTCCCCTCGTCCCAGACATTCCCCGAAGTGAAAATTGCCGAGACAGCACTTGCGCTGAAAGATGGAGCAACAGAAATAGACATTGTGCTTAACATTGGCAAATTTCTTAGCGGCGACTACGAAGATGTGTGCGACGAAATACAGGAACTTAAAGAATACTGCGGCAACAACAGCCTTAAGGTAATATTGGAGACAGGCGCACTGAAAAGTGCAGAAAACATTAAAAAAGCAGCCATTTTATCGATATATTCCGGTGCCGATTTTATAAAAACATCAACAGGGAAAGAGACACCCGGAGCAACCCCCGAGGCTGCCTATGTAATGTGCAAGACAATAAAGGAGTACTACGTGAAAAGCGGTAGAAAAATAGGATTCAAGGCCGCCGGAGGAATAAACAGCGTGGAGGATGCACTACTCTACTACAACATTGTCGAAGATGTTCTTGGCAAAGAGTGGCTCAACAACAAGCTGTTCAGGATAGGCACCAGCCGTCTGGCAAACACATTGTTAAGCGAAATTACAGGCAAATAAATAATAATTAAGGACGACACAACATAAAAATATGAAAAAGACAGCACTACAATTAATTGCCCTTTTCATCGCCATAACCCTGACTGCACAAGAGCGGGAAACAATATGGCCAAAAGGAAAAATGCCCAACAGACAAGAGCATCAGATAGCAGCAATGACCAACGAAACAAGTGCCAAAGGATTCAAGCGCGAAAAACACAGAATAGCCTACTTAGATTGGTTCGACGCTCCATCGGAAGAGACAAAAAACGGTGGCTGCATGATACTTATTTCGGGCGGAAGTTACGAATGTTGCTGCGACGTAGGATACATAAAAAAATGGAACGAAGAGTTTACCAAACTGGGATTCCAATGTGTAAACTTTGTGTATCGCACCCCACGTCCTGTGGGACTACCCATCTACCAAACAGCATGGGAGGACGGACAACGCGCAGTGCGCATGATAAGGAACGAAGCCAAAAAAAGAGGATTCGACCCCGAAAAAATAGGAGTAATATCCATGTCGGCAGGCTCACATCTGGCACTGCTCCTTGCAACAAGCTCACAGACACGCGCCTACCAACCGATAGACAAGCTCGACTCACTCTCGTGCCACATAAATTGGGCAATAGTAAATGCTCCTGCCTACGGAACAACAGACGCCGAGAGCGGAACACCTGCCACACGCCAAGGCTACGGCAGCGATGTTAAACTGAGCAAGGTATTCAAGTTCGACGAGCGCACATGCCCCATGAGCCTTCACCACGGCGCAAGAGACATATACGCCCCACAAACCTCTACCCTCGTCTACCGCCAACTGCGCCGAATGAAAATTCCCGCAGAACTGCACCTGTATGCCGACAAAGGACACGCCGCGCTGGGACTGGAAAGAGGCATAGAATTTATGCGTCAGATGGGCTACATTACTCCGCTCGCAAAGGCTGAAAAACTTATGGAAAGATACCCCGACGACACCCACCGCGCAGCACATTCAAAAGCCGACATCTGGCCCGAAGGCAAAATGCCCGATGTACAATCGAACCAATGCACCCCATACATCGAGTGGCACATGCCAAAAGAACTTAAGACAAAAGCCATACAGATTATATACTCGGGCGGAAGTTACTCAGACAACAACCCCGATGGCTTTGAGGTGGCACCTGCGCGCCGCTACCTTAATGAAAAAGGCATGGCAGTGGTGACACTCAAATACCGCACTCCGCGCCCCGCAAACGGCCTTGCAAAGCACACTACTGCGTGGCAGGACCTGCAACGTACCATACGAATAGTACGAAAAGAGGCAGAATCGCGAGGCCTCGACCCCAATCGCATAGGTATTATGGGAAGCTCGGCCGGAGGACACCTTACTCTTATGGGTGTAACCTCGTCGCTGCACAAATCGTATCTGGGCATTGACGACACAGACAAGATTCCTTGTAACGTTCAATGGGGAATAGGCATCTACCCTGCTTATGCACTCACCGACGGCCTTGAAAGACCCAACAAAGAGGGCGGAAACGAGGATAATGCCATACTTGCACCGGAATTTTCTTTTGACATAAAAACCGCTCCTATGCTATTCATCCATGGCGACGCCGATGGATGGGCAGCGATGAATTCCGTAAAAGCATGGGAAAAGCTTATAAAAATGGGAATACAGTCCGAACTGCACACTCTTGCCACCCGCAACCACTGTTTCCAGAACAGTGCATCGCCCGGGACAGGCAGTTACACTCATCTTGACAGAATATGGGAATTCCTAACAACAAAAGGATTCAATAAATAACATAAAAAAACACCGATAAAATCGGTGTTTTTTTATGTTATTGCCCGAAACTATTTATTTCGTGAGATTACAAAATCGAGATAAAGTGTCAATGCCTCGCGCAAGTCGTCGGGAACAGACGAAGGAATCACAGATAGAGCCTCGGCGCGAAAATCCTCTATACGTCTGAGCGCATATTCCACCCCACCCTGCTCCTTTGATAACTCTATAAGAGTATCAATTTCACTGTCGTTCATGGTGTAACCCTCGTTGAGCTTAGAGAGCAGCTCTTGCACAAACGGGTCGTTGGAGTTATTGAGCACGTACAGTGCAGGAAGAGTTATCTTACCCTCGCGCATGTCACTTCCCGTGGGCTTGCCAAGCTCGGCCGAGTCGTAATAATCGAATATATCATCTTTTATCTGGAAACATATTCCCAACAGTTCACCGAAACGTGCAAAAGCATCTGTTGCGGCACTGTCGGCTCCAACCGACAAGGCACCGAAACGGCAACAGGTGGCAAAAAGCGAAGCTGTCTTGTTGCGTATAACCTCAATATAATTATCCTCGGAAAAGCCACCATTCTGTTGCAACTGTAATTGTAACAGTTCGCCCTTGCTCAAACTCTGCCCGAGGATAGACAAATTCTCGATTATTTCGACGTTTTTTGTCATTGCTGCATTCTGCAACGACGAAGAAAATATGTAATCACCGGCAAGAATGGCGATGCGATTGGAAAAAAGCGTATGCAACGATGGAAGACTGCGGCGCATGGGACTTTCATCGACAACATCGTCGTGCAGCAGGCTCGCCGTATGCAACAATTCGAGCGCGGCCGCAGCATAATTGGTACATTCGCACACTGTGCCTGAAACACTCTTCGCAGTCAGCAACACCAGCATAGGACGCATCATCTTGCCCGAAGAGCGACTCACATGCGAAAGTGCACGATCAAGAAGAGGAATATTACTACGGAACAATGTAGCATAATACTCCTTAAAAGCTGTAAATTCAACCTCTATCGGTTGCTGTATCGTGGCAAGACTCATATACGTAAAACTTCTTATTTTTGCAAAAGTAATAAAAAGAATAGGCAAAATAGCAAAATTTGAGTATTTTTACATTCCCATACGTTTAGAAACTTTTCAGAGCTACATAAAAAACACTATTAATAATAGGATGAAGAAACTATTTTTACTTGACGCATACGCGCTTATCTATCGTGCATACTACGCATTTATCAAAAACCCGAGAATAAACTCAAAAGGGTTCAACACATCTGCTATCTTGGGCTTTGTAAACACGTTGGAAGATGTACTGAAGAAAGAGAACCCCGACTACATAGGCGTAGCTTTCGACCCTAAAGGAAAGACTTTTCGCCACGAGGCTTACGAAGAGTACAAGGCGCAACGCGAAGAGACACCCGAGGTTATAAGGGAGTCGGTACCTATTATCAAGGATATTCTTGCCGCATACAAAATACCCATACTCGAAGTACCGGGCTACGAGGCCGACGATGTTGTGGGCACACTTGCCAAGCAGGCCGAGGGAAAAGAGGTCACTACATACATGATGACCCCCGACAAGGATTATGGGCAATTAGTGACAGAAAGCACATTCATCTATCGCCCCAAATATGGCGACAAGGAGTTTGAGATAATGACCCCGCAAAAGGTAGTCGAAAAGTTCGGACTTAAAAGACCCGGACAGGTGATAGACCTGTTGGGACTGATGGGCGACTCGAGCGACAACATTCCCGGTTGCCCGGGAGTGGGAGAAAAGACAGCACAAAAACTTATTGCCGAATTTGACAACATTGACAACCTGCTCGCAAACACCGACAAATTGAAAGGGGCACTGAAAATAAAAATAGAGGATAACAAAGAGAAGATACTTTTCAGCCGATTCCTTGCAACGATAAAAACCGACGTGCCAATAGAGCTTAACATGGAGGCACTGAGACGCGAGACACCCGACGAAGAGAAGCTCACTGCCCTACTCGACTTTTACGAACTGCGCGCACTGAAAGAGAGAGTGAAGAAAAGCAATTTCACACTCGACCTCTTTGGCGAGCCTGTTGTAACGGAAAAAACAACTGCGACACAAAAAACAACAAAAAGCGACAAAATTCAAGGCTCGCTCTTTGATTTTTTTGAGGGGGAGAGTACGGACGAAGAAAAAAAATCGACGCATTTGAGCTTAAAAGGCCTCAAATACAGCTATCATCTTATTGATAAAGAAGAAGATATACCCCATTTAATTTCTGTTCTGAAAAAATCGCAAACTGTGTGCATCGACACAGAAACAACAAGTACCAACGCCATAGAGGCCGAACTTGTGGGCATGAGCTTTGCAACAGAGGAAAATTGTGCCTATTATGTACATGTTCCAAAAAACAGAGAAGATGCGCAGAATACAGTGAATATGTTCAAAGAAATTTTTGAAGATGAAAAAATAGAGAAGGTGGGGCAAAATATGAAATACGACATTATTGTCCTTTCGAATTACGGAGTGCAACTGAAAGGGAAAATGTTCGACACGATGATAGCCCACTACGTTCTTCAGCCCGAACTTTACCACAGCATGGACTATATGGCCGAGACCTATCTTAACTATGAAACAATAAAAATAGAGTCGCTCATCGGCGAGCGTGGTAAAGGACAGCGTAACATGCGCGACCTTACAGGCAAACAGATATACGAGTATGCCTGTGAAGATGCCGACGTTACCCTGAAACTGAAAAATATCCTTGCCGAGGAACTGAAAAAAGAGGATTGCGAAAAACTCTTCTACGAAATAGAAATGCCGCTGATGCCTGTACTTGCCTATATGGAGCGCAACGGAGCAAAGGTAAACACCGCCTCGCTGAAAGAGACCTCTACACTATTCACCGGGCGCATGCACGAAATTGAGAAAAAAATTTATGAACTTGCAGGCGAACATTTCAATATATCCTCACCCAAGCAGGTGGGCGACATACTCTTCGGCAAACTGAAGATTGTGGAAAAGCCCAAAAAGACAAAAACCGGACAGTTTGTGACCTCGGAAGAGGTGCTTACACAGGTGCAACATAAACATCCTATTGTAAAATATATTCTGCAACACCGAGGGCTTAAAAAACTGCTGAGCACATACGTCGATGCACTGCCCGAACTTATAAACAGCCGCACAGGCAAGATACACACATCGTACAATCAGACAGTGACAGCCACCGGCCGACTAAGTTCGAGCAACCCCAACCTGCAAAATATTCCCATACGCGACGAAGATGGAAAAGAGGTGCGCAAAGCCTTTATTCCCGAAGAGGGAGAGCTGTTCTTCTCGGCCGACTACTCACAGATAGAACTCAGAATAATGGCACACCTCAGTGGCGACCGCAATATGATAAACGACTTTGTAAGCGGACATGACATACACGCCGCCACCGCTGCAAAAATATACAAAAAACCCATCGAAGAGGTTACAAAAGAGGAACGACGCAAGGCAAAGGTGGCAAACTTCGGCATAATCTACGGAATATCGGTGTTTGGCCTTGCCGAACGCATGAACGTAGACCGCCGCGAGGCCAAAGAGCTTATAGACAACTATTTTGCCACATACCCCGACATTTGCGCATATATTGAACGCTGCAAAGAGGAGGCTCGTGCCAATGGTTATGTAACCACCATCTTCGGCCGCAAACGCTTTCTGCCGGACATAAATTCGCGCAACGCAGTGGTGCGCGGATACGCCGAACGAAACGCCGTAAACGCGCCCATACAAGGCAGTGCGGCAGATATTATAAAGGTAGCCATGATAAACATCCATCGACGCATGAAGGCCGAAAATATGCGCTCTACGATGATACTGCAAGTACACGACGAATTAAATTTCAGCATTGCAGCCGAAGAGCGCGACAGGATGCAACAGCTTGTCATAGAAGAGATGCAACGCGCTTGCACACTGAGCGTACCCCTTACAGCCGACTATGGATGGGGAACTAATTGGTTAGAGGCACATTGATAATTTTTAAACATTTATACTAATATGAAACTAAAATTCACTATTCTCTTTTTAACAATTCTTTTAGGGAATATTTCTTACTCCATTGCCCAAAAGATAGTCTATACAGATGCTGCTGCGTTTCCTGTATATGGTAAAATATCGTCCGAGACTAACGAGAGGTACGAACGTCTGCCATCGAAGTTAGAAAATGTCAGCCGCAAGGATGTATGGAAACTTGGTCGCAACTCGGCAGGACTGTACATACGTTTCCGCTCAAACACAACATCGGTGCGTATAAAGTGGGCAGCAACCTTTGACAATGAGCAGAACCACATGACCGACCTTGGCACAAGAGGGCTCGACCTATACGCCCTTGTAAACGGAGAATGGAGAGCCGTTGCACCCATAAGACCAACAAGAAAAGGAGTGAACGAGTGGACGGTAATTCGTAACATGCTCCCCGAATATAGAGAATATATGCTCTACCTGTCGCTGTACGACGGAGTAAAGTCGCTCGAAATTGGCGTGGACGAAGGAGCATACATAGGACAGCCCGAGGTTAATAGCCCCTCGACCGAAAAGCCCATTGTGATGTACGGGTCGAGCATACTTCAGGGCGGTTGCGCAAGTCGCCCGGGCATGGCCTACACAAACATCATCGGCCGACGATTCAACAGAGAGGTGTTCAACTTAGGATTCAGCGGTAATGCACGTTTAGACATGGAAATTGCCCATTTGATGGCCTCGGTAAAAGAGCCGGGAGCATTTGTGCTTGACTTTGTACCAAACTCATCGGACAAACTGATAAACGAGGTTGCCGAAAAGTTCTTCCGTGTGCTGAGAGACGCCCACCCCGATGTTCCCGTAATTTTCGTGGAAGACCCCATATTCCCGCGCACCGCTTTTGACACAAAACTACACGAGGAGGTTGTGGGCAGAAACATTGCAATGACACAACTATTCAAAAGACTGAAGAAAGCAGGAGAGAAAAAGATTTATTATGTATCGGCTAAAAAAATGTTGGGCGACGATGGCGATGCAACGGTAGACGGCAGCCACTTTACAGATGTCGGTGCATTGCGCTACGTAGATAACATTATGCCTGCATTAAAAAAAGCATTAAAATAAAGCCTTTATTATGAACAGATTAATCATTATCTTTTTATCTTTTATTCTGTCGGTGGCAGCAATGAACCATGCTACCGCAGAAATTAAGATGTGTCCGCTGTTTACAGACAATATGGTGCTGCAACAGGCAAGCGACGCACCCGTATGGGGCAAGGCCGAGCCGGGCGCAAAAGTTAAAGTGACAACATCGTGGAACAAAAAGGGCTACACAGCCGAGGCCGACAAAGATGGCAAATGGATGGTAAAGGTGCGCACCCCGAAGGCCGGCGGCCCCTACTCCATGACCATCGCCGAGGATAGCAACAACCCCTTGAAGATAAGCAACATACTCATAGGCGAAGTGTGGCTGTGCTCGGGACAGTCGAACATGCAGATGCCCGTCAGCGGAAAAACATGGAACCCGGTAAACAACCACGAACAAGAGCTTAAAGATGCTGCCAAGCACACTAAAATAAGGCTCATCAGCGTGGAACGAACATCGAGCCCCGTGCCCGAAGAAGAGTTTAACACATACGGCGACGGATGGATGGTGTGCTCACCCGAAAATATTGCAGAATTCTCGGCGGCAGCATACTTCTTCGGACGCGAGATTCACCTGAAAAGAGGCGTACCCGTAGGGCTTATACACTCTTCGTGGGGCGGCACAGTCATCGAAGCATGGATGAACAAAGATGCCCTCACAGGAGTGAAAGACCTCGGCAGTCAGGCAGAAATGGTGTCAGGGTGGCCCACCGACAAAGAGGAGCGCAAGGCTAAGAGCAAAAGTGCAATGGATGCTTGGAACCGCCTGTCGAGCACCCTTGACGACGTCTATGTGCAGTTCGAAGACTTTAAAGAAACAACATTCGACGACACACGTTGGGACGATATTAAGCTACCCGGAAACATCGAAAACAGATACAAAAATTTCGACGGACACGTACTTTTACGCCGCAACATAGAGATTCCCGCAGCGTGGGCAGGCAAGAGCATAACCATGCACATCGCAGGCGTCGATGACAAGGATGTTACATATTTCAACGGAAAGAAAATAGGCGAGAATAGCAATTGGAAGAAAAAAATTTTATATAAGGTGCCCGCCGAACTTGTAAAAGCAGGAAAAGCAATAGTCGCCATACGCATCATCGACAAGGCCGGCAATGGTGGAATTACAGGCAACGACCAATCATTCTACCTCGAAGGCCCCGACGGAAACAAAATATCCCTTGCCGGTAATTGGAAGTGCAAAAAAGATGCAGATTACAGCACATTGCCTAAGCGACCGATAATATACACCGAGAAATATTGGTCCACTGTACTCTATAATGCCATGATAAACCCACTTGTACCCTACCGCATAAAAGGTGCAATATGGTACCAAGGTTGCGCCAATACCACAAGAGCCTATCAGTATCAGGACCTTATGAGACTGCTTATTGCCAACTGGAGAGAGCTGTGGGGCTACAATTTCCCATTCTACATTACCCAGCTTGCAAACTACACCAAACGCCAGACAGCACCCGAAGAATCGACGTGGGCCGAACTGCGCGAGGCACAGAGCATGGCTGCTAAAGTTGTACCAAACACAGGCATTGCAGTGACAATAGACATTGGCGAGGCCAACGACATTCACCCGCGTAACAAGCAGGAGGTGGGCAGACGTCTCGCACTTCAGGCGCTCAACAAAACCTACGGAATGAATGTAGTGTGCTCGGGACCCGTCTACGAAGGCTACGAGATTGACGGAAACACCATCAGAATACGTTTCTCATCGACCAACAAAGGCCTTGTGGCAAAAGATGGCAAACTCGAGGGCTTTACCATTGCCGGAGCCGACCACAAGTTCCACTGGGCAGATGCCAAAATTGTAGGTAACTGCGTAGAGGTAAGATGCAAGGATGTTCCAATGCCCTTGGCAGTGCGCTACGCATGGGCACACAACCCCATAGGCAACCTTTACAACGGCGCAGGACTACCCGCATCGCCCTTCCGCACCGACAGCTGGCAAGGAGTAACAATAAACAATACTACAAGATACTAAAATCCACAAAATAAAAAATGTGACTGGCATCAGATGCCAGTCACATTTTTTATTTGCCCCATATAATTAAAAAGTAATCATCGGTACAAAATTCTCGGTTGTATCCCTGACTACAAAAAACTTACCATCTTTTATAAGATGAAATTTTGCATCGTCGCGCGCACGCATGATAAAATCCTTTTTGGTACATAAAAAGAAACCTTTCGCATCGTCGCTCATCATATACAATTCAACCTCGTGAACAAGCTTTCCTTTGTGTAATAGATGAAGTTTGTTTGCATTGCGCCGCTTTTTATTACGGAAATAGGATTTAAGATATTCCTCTAATTCATCGCTGTTGTTGCTGTAAAAATCGTATCTTATATACACCAACGTGTCCCACTCGAAAGGCATTATCTTGTCAAAATCGGCAATGCAGTTTACAGTATCTTTTCCGGCAGCTTTCCAATCGCACCAATATTCACCCACTGCACGGTCGAGTTTATCTTTTTTGCTTATGGAAAAACCCCTTAAAATATATTCGGGAGCAGCCGAAACAATTTCAGACGCAGACACACAAAACTCTTTTAAATTAAAGCCATTAAAGGCCGCCACTGTATCTTTAATATTCGCATAAATAACCAACAATAATGGTATTAATATTAACACATAGGAAAGTTTTTTATTCATCGCCCAAAATCGTTTAATTTTTTATACTCATTATATAAATCATAAAAGACATCATCGGGTATTCTCTTTTTTTGCACATACCACCTGCCATCACGCCCTTGCTCATAAG
>CAZXIQ010000045.1:0-10269 GCA_964640785.1 uncultured Bacteroidaceae bacterium
GTCAATCTCGGCCTGCAACTGTGCTTTGATAGCTGCACCGTTGATAGAAGCCTTGAAGATAGACCAGTGGTATGTGTTGGGACGTGAACGGTTGCCCAATGACTCAGCAACATCCTCTACGAGTGACATTTTACCAAGACCGTCGTGTGAGATAAGGTACTGACCATTGTTCTGTGTAAGACGGAAGTCGCCCTCAACTGTGTCGCAAGGTGCAAACTCGATAGAACCGGCTGCAAGAATGTTGTTTGTCCAGTGATACCAACCACCGTTAAGGTCGTGGCGAATCATGTAGTGACCATTGTTCAACCAGCATACTTTGTAAGCATTCTCTTTCTCGGCATCGGGTGTAAAGTATACCAATGCTGCTGCTGATGCAGTCTCGGTAGCACCGTAAGGAGCGTGGTAGAAGAGCTGTTTGGGAACCAAACGGTTTGTGCCTTCGGGATCGTAGTAGAAATCCTCGGGGGCATTACTGCGGAGCACGAAGAGTGCGCCCTCCTCGGCAAGTTCCTCAAGTGTTGTAGCCTGCTCGCCAAGAGTAAACTCTTGCTCGGGGAAGGGGAGGTAATCTGTACCGGGAGTGATACCCATGTAAGTGATGAGGTTCTTGTACTGACCCGAACGTGTGTTCCAGCTGAATGAGAAACTGCTAACGGGCTCGGGAAGCTCAAACTCTACATAGTGCCATGCGTGGGGGAATGTACCGTTGTTACTGTAAGTTGTGTGGAGATAAGTTCCCTCGTTCTTGTCGCTAAGAGCAGCAACACCACCACCATCACCATTCTGAATAGCGTTTGCACTTGCAATGTACTCAAGTTCGTTACCGTCACCATCGTAGATACGGAACTCACTCATTGTGAAGAAAGGAATACCTGAACCCCAACCTCCCGACATACCATCGTAGCTACCGGTAGTAAGAGTATCGACAGTATTTGTAGAACATACTGTGAAACGAAGAACGCTTGTAGCCTCGTCCAATACATAAGTTTTTGATTTGTACACAAAGTTCTGTACAATCATGGAGCCGGGAAGTCCGTCCGCTGTTGTAAGCGTGATGGGAAACTTCGCCTCTACTTTGTCTTGTGCGATGCCAATAGAGGCAATAAGCGCCAAAAGACATGTTAAAAGTAAACTTTTTCTCATAATTTAAATTATTAATAAAATAAGGTTAATAAATGCGTTTTTATGTTTTATCGTGCAAACTACACAAAATCAATAAACATTTTTAACAGCATATAGTGCTATATTTGTAGCTTTTTTTAAACATTTTTAACGCTAATACAACATAATACTACATTCATTTTGCAAATATAATATTAAGTTTTTTAAAAAAACAAACTTTTTTCAAAAAAAAATCATCGTCATCAATAGAATAATGGAATTATGCAAGAATATTATTTAATGTATATGTTTATATTTGAATGTTGTGAACATTGTATTTATTACCCGATTGTGCTAAATGAAATTATCGGTCGTTACTTCAGTGGCGTTGTTGTTTGTTTTTTGTTGCCGGACCGTGGGTAAAAAATACTGTCAAGCATGACGTTAAATATTGCAAAGTGCTATTTTCAACAGATGCTGCACCAAATTTTTATTTTGGTGCAGCATCTGGTACCCTCGCTGGGAATCGAACCCAAATCTAAGGTTTAGGAAACCTCCATTCTATCCATTGAACTACAAGGGCGCAATAATATATTTATGCGTTTCAGCGTGCGAAGATACCCAAACTTTTGTAAATACAGAAAAAAACAAGCGAAAATCTGCACAAGTAAAAAACCACACAAGCAGATAGACAATAAATTCATTTACACGCACGACAAGCACCGGCAGAATCAAGCACGAACAGACAGCACGCCGCACAACATTGATAATCACCGCAATAAGCAAAGAGAGCAAGAAAAATATTACACACATGTGAAATTTTCTCGCATTTCTCTTTCTTTTTATAAAAAAATGATATTACTTTGCGGCAGACAAAAAACAACAATGGTACACGTGCTTGACATAACTTCCGCTTTAACAGCAACGGCAACAACCGTTGCAACTACCGTATGCGGCACTACTACCATCACTACTACAACAACTACTACAACCCCTTGGGGGTTATAATCTACTTTTGCCGTTAAGGTTTTATCATTTTCTATTTTTACAGTCTGTCAAGGCAACAGACGGCGGCGACAAAATCATTTATTTTATCAAAAAAAAAACAGTTTACAGCTTATTAACTGTTAATTAATAATCATTTAACACCTATTTTTCATTTAGAAATAGGAGAAAAACATTCACGTATGAAAAGAGTAAGAGCATTTGCACCTGCAACTGTTGCAAACATGGGTTGCGGTTTTGATATAATGGGTATGACACTTAATGGAGTGGGCGACGTTGTAAGCGTCGAAGTTTCCGAGGGCGACGAACTTATCATAAACAACGCAAGCGGCGTGGAACTTCCCGAAGACATTGAAAAGAATGTAATCACACCCGCCGTAAGAGCACTTATGGCAGCAGCCGGAGAGAAAAGAAAAATTGAATTTACCGTCGAGAAGAAGATACTCCCCGGCAGCGGAATAGGTTCGAGTGCCGCATCGTCGGCAGCAGCCGTATATGCACTGAACGCAGCATTAGGCCGACCTTTCAGCGACGAAAAACTTGTAGAATTTGCAATGGAGGGCGAGAAACTTATAAGCAAAGGAGTGCCACATGCCGACAATGTCGCGCCTGCCATTCTTGGCGGAGTTGTATTGCTGCGCAGCTACGAGCCGCTTGACATTGTACGTCTGCCCGTGCCCGAAAATTTCTGCTGCACAGTGGCACACCCCGAGATTATGGTAAGCACAGCCATGGCACGTCAAGTGTTGCCGAAAGAGATTCCCATGCACACAGCCGTAACACAATGGGGCAACGTAGCCGGCCTTGTTGCCGGGCTCACACTCGGCGACATTGAATTAGTGGGACGCTCGATGATGGATGTTGTTGCCGAGCCACACAGAAAAAAATTCATCCCCGAATTTGACCTGCTGAAAGAAAAGGTGCTGAAGATGGGCGCACTTGCAATGAACATTTCGGGAGCAGGACCATCGGTGTTTGCCCTTTCAAAAGAGATGCAGACAGCAAGCAGCATAGGCTGTGCTATGAAAGAACATTTCAAGGCCTTGGGACACAATGCCGATATTTATGTAACAAAAGTTTCGAACACCGGAGCAAAGATTATAAATGATTAAGAAAATAGAGCCATGAGATATTTCAGCACAAGAGATACAAAAGACAACAAAAGTCTATTTTCGCTTAAAGAGGCTGCCACAAGAGGACTGGCGCCTGACGGCGGACTGTTCATGCCCGAGTATATACCACAAGCAGACATGAAAATTGTGAAGGAACTGTACAAAAAATCATACTCCGAAATGGCATATTATCTGGCAAGCCTCTTTTTCGGCGACGACGTCGAGCCGAAAAAATTAAAAAAGGCAACAGATAGAGCATACGACTTTCCCATACATTTAAACTCGTTGGCAGAAGGAGTAAACACATTGGAGCTTTTTCACGGCCCCACATACGCATTCAAAGACTTCGGAGCAAGATTCATGGGGCAGATGATGGGCATACTGAACGACAGCGAAGAGGAGGTAATTATTCTTACCGCAACCTCGGGAGACACAGGGAGCGCAGTTGCCAACGGCTTTTATGGGGTAAAAGGGGTTAAGGTGGTGGTACTCTACCCTGCCGACAAAATAAGCCCGCTGCAAGAGGCACAAATGACAACACTACACGGTAACATTTACCCGCTTAAGGTAAACGGCACTTTCGACGATTGCCAACGTATGGTAAAATCAATGTTCGCCGACAAGAGCCTGCGAGAAAAGATAAACATAACCTCGGCAAACTCCATAAACATCCTTCGCTGGATACCACAATCCTTTTACTACTTTTACGGAGTATGCGCTTGGGAAGAGCTTACGGGCAAGAAGAGCCCTACAATAGTCGTACCCAGCGGCAACTACGGCAACCTGACAGCAGGAATGTTGGCACACAGAATGGGGCTGCCGATAAAAGGCTTTGTGGCAGCATCCAACGCCAACGACGTAATTCCCGAGTTTCTAAGGAGTGCCGAGTATCGCCCCCGTCCATCGGTGCAGACAGCAGCAAACGCTATGGACGTGGGAGCCCCAAGCAACTACGAAAGAATGACGTGCTTGTGCAGCAACAAAATAGAAGAACTGCGAAAAGAGGTAAGCGGGTTCAGCGCAACAGATGAAAAAATAATTGAAACAATTAAGAAAATAAAGGATACATATAATTACTCATCGTGCCCGCACAGCGCAATAGGCTACTCGGCAAGCGAAGAGTTAAAGACAGAAGGATTCTGGCTATCGACAGCCCATGCAGCAAAATTCGGCGAAATAACAGAGAGAGCCACCGGCAAGAAACCCGAACTTCCGGAAAAGATAAAAAGGTTGCTTTCTCAGAAAAAAAACTTTACGCAAATTGCAGCAAACGACGAAGAACTGAAACTGTATCTGACCGAACAGGTGTAAGGCACTCCTTGCAACGACACGCAACCTTAGAAACTTAAACAATTTCTAAGAAGCACAACCGTACAATTACAAAATGTTATAAACCCTTAAAGTTTTATAGCATTTTATTATTAATTCGGCAAATAACAATAAATTTGCAAGCAGAAGTTTGCGCCCTTAAAAATTCAAACAGATTCTTAGAAACTGTTTGAATTTATGTCCTTGAGATTTTTATAGCTCTTTTTTAGTATGTTTTTTCATTTATCAAAGGCGCATAGCGGGCTATGCAACTGCGAAAAAGGGAAAAACAGGCAAAAAAGAGCATAAAAAGGCAAGAACTTCTCGCGGATAATGCAATAAACTTTTTTGAAAGAAATTCAAACAGACTCTTAGAAAATGAGACATATTACAACACTCGTAACACTATTGCTTGTCACAGCATTGCACGCACAAAGCTACAAAGAGCTTGTGAGCGACGGAACCCGCCTGCTCGAAAAAGGAGAGACCGAGGCAGCAATAAAAAGTTACAACGAGGCAGTTGCAAAAGAGCCCGAGAACCGTTACAACGAATATATATACGCCAACCTCGCGGCAGCCTACCGCAAAGAGGGCAACACGTCAAAAGCCGAGGAAATGTACACAAAAGCCCTGTCGTTCAATCCATCATCGACAAAATTGCTGCTGCAACGCGGGAATCTGTACCTCGACACCGACAAACCCCAAAAAGCAATGGCCGACTATGAAAAGATTCTTGAAAAAGAGCCATTTAACGAAGAGGCACTATACTACCGGGCATACATTTTCGCGCAAGACAAAGAGTACGAAAAGGCATACACCGACTATTACAAGATTCTCACCGCAAACCCCGACAACGAAAAAGCACGTTTCGCATTGGCACTGCTATACAGTAAAGAAAAAAGAAACGAAGAGGCACTGCTGCTCATAGACCATCTGATAGACAAAAGCCCACACACACAGGAATACTATCTGGCAGGTCACGAAATAGAAAAAGCCGAAAAAAGAAACGAGCTTGCACTTGTTTTTTTAGACGAAGGGATAAAAAACTGCAAAGAGAACAAGCAATTATACCTATCAAAAGCAGAACTGCTTATAAAAATGAAAAAGAGAGACGAGGCCAAAAACACACTCGACCAACTTGCACGAACCGGGTACTATTCGGCTCAAATGAACGCACTTTACAAAAAATACCGTTAAAGAATACAACAAAAACATATAAAACTTTTCTTTTTTAACAAATTATCGTATATTTGGGGCACTAAACAACTAAAAAACGAAAAAACAATCATGGAGAACACCGAAAAAAGCAAAAGCCTCCCTTACAACATAAGAGAGAAAAACGAAAAGCATGCAGCCTACCGCACACTCATCAGAGCCGAACTTGCCGATGAATTATTTGACAAGATATTGAATATCATTGTAGTAAACAAAAGATACAGAGACTCGAGTTTCTCGGCAAAAAAGCTTGCTAAGGAACTAAAAACAAACACACGCTATATTTCGGCAGTAATAAACTCACGTTTCAACACAAACTTTTCGTGCCTAATCAACGAGTATCGCATAAAAGAAGCTCTGCACCGAATGGTAGACAAACGCTACGCCGAAGAGACAATAGAAGAAATAAGCACAGCCGTAGGTTTTGCAAACAGACAATCGTTCTACGCAGCCTTTTACAGATTAATGGGCGAAACACCTAACGGTTATAGAAAAAGACAACTTGCAAAAAAATAACAAAAAGTACTTTTTTAAAAAAACTCGGATAGGACATCGAAAAGATACATATAGAAACTGTTTAAAATTCACAATATAAAAAACCCTCTTAAAATTTAAACAGTTTCTTATTTTGCTCCAAAGCCACGACGTAAACAATTATTACCACGACAAACACACATAATCCGACAAATGGACACCGGCATACACGAAAAAATAAAAGAGATAAAGAAAAACCTGCGCCTTTCCATGAATGGAATAGTCTCAGCACACCAACGTCGTCAAGGCCTTAACTACAAAATAAATTTCGGCGTTGAAATTCCACGATTGAAAGAACTTGCATCGACACACAAAAAAGAGAAGTCATTGGCACAAAACCTGTGGCAAGAAAACATACGCGAATGCAAACTGCTTGCCATATTTCTATACCCGGTCGAAGAATTCGACACAGCAACAGCCGAAGAATGGATATCCGAGTGTACATTCACCGAAATAGCCGACCATCTGAGCCGCACGCTGCTTGCCACACTGCCCGACGCAGCAAAAGCATCGTTGCAATGGATAGCACGCGGCGACACCATGTTTGAATATTGCGGATACTCCACACTGTCAAACATTTTCACAAAAAAAACACAACTCGACAGCAACGAAGAAAAAGCATATTATGCAGCACTGAAAAAAACGCTCGGCAACCCGGGAACAAGCAACAAACCCACACAAAATGCAGCAAACATCTCGCTCATTAAATTCACAGAAACAGGCAAAGAGCAAAAGAGAAGAGCATGCACAGAAATACAATCGTGGGAAACAGATAAAAACCCGGCATTGAGTCATCTGATAGAAAACCTGCTCGACGAAGAAAATTAGCTGTACAAACAGAAAAAACCAACATATTTAAAAAAATTAAAACACTTTCCGATAAATTTACCCTGTTTCATACACTGTAATATATAAAAAAGAAGTAACTTTGTGTTGTAATAGCTCTATTGACATGGAAAACAACCTTACCGAGTCACCAATATCCCTGATATTAAAAGATTATCTCAAGGAAAATAAATTGCGATGCACCCCCGAAAGGTTCAAAATACTCAATATGATCTATTCGTTAGAAGGCAGTTTCGACATTGACACTCTTCTTAAACACATGGAAGAGAAGAAATTCCGAGTGAGCCGGGCAACAATCTACAACACAATAACGCTGTTGATTAATGCAAACTTAGTGACACACCACCTGTTTGGAAATAAATCGAGGTACGAAAAATGTTTCAACAACGAAAAAAGCCACCTCATTTGTACAAAATGTGCGCGTATCACAGAAATTACAATACCGAATTTAAAAGAGACAATAACATCAGATATTAAAAAATTTCATTTAACCCACTACTCGCTCTATCTCTACGGAGTGTGCAACAAATGTCATCAGGCAGCGCGCCGTCGCAGACAGAGAAAGAAGTAAAAAAAACAGAACCATGAAAAAAAATATAGACGTACTTTTAGGTCTTCAATGGGGAGATGAGGGAAAAGGCAAAATAGTAGATGTACTCACCCCGCAATACGACGTAGTTGCACGTTTCCAAGGCGGTCCCAACGCCGGACACACATTAGAGTTTGGCGGCAAGAAGTTTGTCCTGCGCTCAATCCCCTCGGGAATATTCCAAGGCGGCCAGCTCAACATCATCGGCAACGGCGTAGTACTCGACCCCCTGCTTTTCAAAGCCGAGGCAGTAGACCTTGAAAAAGCCGGTTACGACCTTAAGAAGAACCTGTTCATTTCGAAAAAAGCACATCTTATACTCCCCACCTGCCGCGTACTCGACGCAGCTTACGAAGCAGCCAAAGGCGACGCAAAGGTAGGCACCACAGGCAAAGGAATAGGCCCCACATACACCGACAAAGTGAGCCGTAACGGCCTGCGCGTAGGTGACATTCTCGACAACTTCGACGAGAAATATGCCAAGGCAAAATCCCGCCACGAACAGATACTCGCAAGCATGAACTACGCATACGACATTGCAGAACTGGAAAAAGAGTGGATGGCCGGCATCGAATACCTTAAAGAGTTCCGTCTGATAGACAGCGAACAGATGATAAACGACCTTATCAACGAGGGCAAAAGCATACTATGCGAGGGAGCACAAGGCAGCATGCTCGACATTGACTTTGGCAGCTACCCCTTTGTAACATCCTCGAACACCGTATGCGCAGGCGCATGCACAGGACTGGGCGTCGCACCGGGCAAGATAGGCAACGTATACGGAATAACAAAAGCATACTGCACACGTGTGGGAGCAGGCCCCTTCCCCACAGAACTGTTCGACGAAACAGGCAACGAAATGCGCGACAGAGGTCACGAATATGGCGCAGTCACAGGACGCGAACGCCGCTGCGGATGGATAGACCTTGTGGCACTTAAATACACAATAATGATTAACGGCGTCACACACCTCATATTGATGAAGAGCGACGTACTCGACGAATTCCCCACAATAAAAGCATGTATCGCATACAAGAAGAACGGAGAGACAATCACACACTTCCCTTACGAAATAGACGACGTAGAGCCTGTGTACACCGAACTTCCCGGATGGCAATGCGACATGACAAAGCTGACTAAAGAAGAGGAACTCCCCGAGGCATTCATCAACTACATAAAATTCCTCGAAAAAGAGCTTGGAGTACCTGTTAAATACATATCCATAGGCCCCGACCGAGAGCAGACAATAACACGAAACATCTGATAAACAACAGCACAAGCGAAAAAGAGAAGGAGCAGTTTTCAAAAAAAAAAGAAACTGCTCCTTAGAAACTGTTTAAATTTATGTCCTTGAGATTTTTATAGCTCTTTTTTAAAAGAAATTTAAACAGATTCTTAATAAAAAAGAACCTTCATAAAAAAACAAATGTTATAACCCTAAAAAACGGAAAAATGGATACAAGCTATCTTATATTATTCATAGGCATTGCACTATTGAGCTACATAGTACAGGCCAACCTGAAATCAAAGTTCGAGAAATTTTCCAAGATACCCATCGGCGGTGGAATGACCGGACGCGACATTGCCGAAAAGATGTTGCGCGACAATGGCATATACGACGTAAAAGTAACAAGCACCTCGGGCATACTCACCGACCACTACAACCCCATGAACAACACAGTAAACCTTAGTGAAGGAGTGTACAATTCGTGCAGCGTGGCAGCGGCAGCCGTCGCAGCACACGAGTGCGGCCACGCCCTGCAACACGCACAAGCATACGCCCCACTGAAAATGCGCTCGGCACTCGTGCCATTCGTATCGTTTGCATCAAAAAGCCTCACATGGGTGCTGCTCATAGGAATAATCACCGTGGAAACATTCCCGCAAATACTGCTGTGCGGAATAATACTGTTCGCCTCTACCACACTGTTCAGTTTCGTCACACTGCCCGTTGAGATTGACGCGAGCCGTCGCGCCCTTGCATGGCTGTCATCGGCAGGAATAACAAACGTAAACAACCACTCACAGGCAACAAGCGCACTGCGCTCGGCAGCCTACACATACGTAGTGGCAGCCCTCTCATCACTTGCCACACTCATCTACTACATACTAATTTATTCAAGAAACAGAGACTAAAATGGCTGCAAAACCATCAATACCAAAGGGAACACGCGACTTCTCACCCGTAGAGATGTCAAAAAGGAACTACATATTCGACACCATACGCAAAGCCTTTCATCTGTTTGGATTCCAACAGATAGAGACCCCCGCAATGGAGAACCTCACAACCCTCATGGGAAAATACGGCGAAGAGGGCGACAAACTACTGTTCAAGATACAAAATTCGGGAGACTATTTCAACGGCATAAGCGACGAAGAACTTTTGAGCCGCAACGCACAGAAATTAGCATCAAAATTCTGTGAAAAAGGGCTCAGATACGACCTCACCGTCCCCTTTGCCCGCTACGTGGTAATGCACCGCAACGACATTGTATTCCCATTCAAACGCTACCAGATACAGCCCGTATGGCGTGCCGACCGTCCGCAAAAAGGACGCTA
>CAZXIQ010000046.1:0-10107 GCA_964640785.1 uncultured Bacteroidaceae bacterium
TGGAATTAGCCCTTATTTTTTTGTTCCTTTAAAAAAGTTTTATCGGACAGTAATAGTTCGTTTTATTATCTTTAAGATTAATCTCGAAAATATGGTGCACTCGCTGTGAAATATTCAAGCAAGCTTGATATTATTTCGCTCGTTTTTATTATCTTTGCCTCCGATGAACGAAATTAACGAATTTATACAGCAAAATGACTTTTTGCAACAACTTGTAGCACAAATTTCACTGCTCGAAATAGTTGTAAAAGGTATCATTATAGGAATAGTTGCGTCGGCGCCAATGGGGCCGGTAGGTGTGTTGTGTGTGCAACGAACACTGAATAAAGGGCGTATGTATGGCTTTGTAACCGGGTGCGGTGCAGCCGTGAGCGATATAATTTATGCACTTATAACCGGTTACGGATTGTCGTTCATATACGATTTTATTCACAATGAGCGCAATCTTTTCTGGTTGCAATTGTGTGGCAGTGTCATGTTGTTGTTCTTCGGAATATACACCTATCGCACGAATCCTGCAAAAAACACACATAAGGTGAGCCGCAATCGTAGCAATCTGATACATAATGCATTGACGGGCTTTTTTATCACCTTGTCCAATCCTTTGATAATATTTTTATTCCTCGCAATGTTTACGCCAATGTCGTTCATGTTGCCCGACCTGCCGTTTATACAGCAGGCAGTGGGTTACATTTCCATTTTGGGTGGAGCGGTTTTGTGGTGGCTTTTTATAACGTATGCGGTAAATAAGCTTAGGAACCGTTTCGATGTTCGCGGAATATGGATAATAAACCGCGTAATCGGTGCGGTGGTTATAACTGCCTCTTTCGTGAGTGTAATATTGCTTCTGACAGGAATATATTCGTTCCATTAAAATAGTAAGGCTTTGTTTGTATCCAAAGAATTAAGAAAAAAGAATATAGCAGAATATCTGCTGTATATGTGGCAGGTCGAGGATTTAATTAGAGCCAACAAACTCTCCCTCGACAGCATTAAAAGTAATGTAATCGATGCCTATGGCTTGTCCGAAGATGGCAAGGCGCAACTTGCAGAGTGGTACGGCAATCTTGTGGAAATGATGCGTGTCGAGGGTGTTGCACGGTTTGGTCATTTGCAGATAAACAAAAATACCATAATAATGCTCACCGACTTGCATCTGCGTTTGCTTGCCTCGCCCAAAGTACCTTTCTATTCGGCTGCGTACTATAAGGCATTGCCGTTTATCGTGGAGTTCAGAACAAAAAGTAACGGACAAGAAAAGCCCGAATTGGAAAATTGTTTCGATGCTTTGTATATGGTGTGGATGATGAAATTGCAGAAACGCGAAATTAGCGAAGAGACGTTGAAGGCAACCGCCGAAATAAGTAAATTCATTTCCATGCTGTCATTGTATTACAAAGAGGACGAAGAGGGACGTTTGAAACTCGATGATGACGAGGTTTAATGAGTAAAAGTCGAGTGTGTGACACACGCACTTACGGAATTTAAAAATGAAATTACTATGAATGTACAAGAAGAGATAGGAAGAAGAAGAACGTTTGCCATAGTTTCCCATCCGGATGCCGGTAAGACCACCCTTACCGAAAAACTGTTGCTGTTCGGAGGACAGATACAGGTGGCCGGTGCTGTAAAGTCGAACAAAATAAAAAAGACTGCAACATCCGACTGGATGGAAATTGAGAAACAGCGTGGAATTTCGGTTACAACCTCGGTGATGGAGTTTGACTACGAGGGCTATAAAATAAATATTCTCGACACACCCGGTCACCAAGATTTTGCCGAGGATACTTTCCGCACACTCACGGCAGTGGATAGTGTAATTATTGTTGTGGACAGTGCAAAAGGTGTCGAGGCACAGACACGTAAACTGATGTCTGTATGCCGCATGCGCAACACTCCTGTCATTGTCTTTGTAAATAAGATGGACCGTGAAGGTCGCGACCCGTTCGACCTTCTCGACGAACTTGAAAATGAACTGAAAATATCTGTTCGTCCGCTCAGTTGGCCCATTGACCAAGGTGCGCGTTTCAAGGGTGTATATAATATATACGAGCAGAAACTCGACCTTTACACTCCCAACAAGCAACGTGTCACCGAGAAAGTGGCAGTTGATGTGAACAGCAAAGAACTTGATGAAAATATAGGCGAAGAGCTAGCGGCCAAACTGCGCGACGACCTTGAACTTGTCGAGGGTGTTTATCCCGAATTTCAGGTTCAAGACTATCTTGATGCGCAGGTTGCCCCTGTATTTTTTGGCTCGGCATTGAATAATTTCGGAGTGCAAGAGTTGCTTAACTGCTTTGTGAAGATTGCTCCCAGTCCCCGCCCCGTGCAGGCCGAAGGGCGCATAGTCTCGCCCGAAGAGCCCAAATTTACAGGCTTTATATTTAAAATTACGGCGAACATCGACCCTAACCATCGTTCGTGTGTAGCATTCTGCAAAATATGTTCGGGAAAATTTGTACGCAACGCCCCTTATCGTCACGTGCGTCTGGGAAAAGACATGCGTTTCTCGTCGCCTACGCAATTTATGGCGCAACGCAAAAGTACAATAGAAGAGGCTTATCCGGGAGACATAATAGGATTGCCCGATACAGGAAACTTTAAAATAGGCGATACGCTCACCGAGGGTGAAATACTTAATTTTAAAGGCTTGCCCAGTTTCTCGCCCGAAATGTTCAAGTATATTGAGAATGCCGACCCCATGAAGACCAAGCAACTTGCCAAAGGCATCGACCAACTTATGGGCGAGGGCGTGGCACAGCTTTTCGTTAATCAGCATAATGGCCGCAAACTTATAGGTACTGTCGGACAGTTGCAGTTCGAGGTTATCGAGTATCGTCTCGAAAATGAATATAATGCAAAATGCCGTTGGGAGCCTGTTAATCTCTATAAAGCATGCTGGATAGAGAGTGACGACGAAAAGGAACTTGAGAATTTCAAGAAGCGCAAGTATCAATATATGGCCAAGGATATTGAGGGACGCGACGTCTTTCTTGCCGACAGCAACTATGTGTTGCAGATGGCGCAAAATGATTTTAAGAGTATAAAATTCCATTTTACAAGCTAATTTTAATATATAGATAAGAAAATGGGAACAATAGCAGACGAGGCTAAGCGTGCCATCGAGGTTATGCGCAAAGGCGGTGTGATTCTTTATCCCACCGACACAGTGTGGGGCATCGGTTGCGATGCTACTAACGAAGAGGCTGTGAAACGTGTTTACGAAATTAAACGTCGTGTCGATAATAAAGCAATGCTGTTGCTTGTGGATTCTCCCGATAGAATTGTGCGATACGTGTCAAAAATACCGACAGTCGCTTGGGACCTTATAGAGCTTACCACAAAGCCGCTGACTATAATATATGACGGTGCGCGTAATTTGGCACCCAGCCTGATAGCCGAGGATGGCAGTGTGGGCATAAGGGTAACTTCGGAACTTTTCTCGAAGGAACTTTGCTACCGTTTCCAACGTGCAGTGGTCTCGACGTCGGCAAACATCAGTGGTGAGCCTACTCCTCGTTATTTTGCCGAAATAAATCCCGAAATTGTGTCGGCGGTGGATTATGTGGTAAAGTACAAGCAGTTAGAGAAAGGGTCGCCTAAGCCATCGAGTATTATTAAACTCTCCGAAAGTGGAGTTGTTACAGTTGTAAGACAATGAAAGAAGGTGAAAAATCCATGCTCGACCGTTTCTTGGAGTGGCGCGAGAAACATATACCTCAGAATAGGTTTGTTCTTATTCTGAGTTTCTTCGTAGGTGTAATTTCGGCACTTGCCGCGTTTACCCTTAAGCATCTTATAGAGTTTATTCAAGAGCTGCTGACAAGCGGGTTCAGCGTTTTTTCGGGAAACTGGTTGTATCTTATATACCCTGTCATAGGTATCTTCTTTTCGGGGCTGTTTATCCGCAAGATTGTGCGCGACGACATCAGTCACGGTGTTACAAAGGTGCTATATGCAATTTCTCGTCGCAAAGGACAGATAAAGAGCCATAATATGTGGTCGTCACTTGTTGCCAGTGGTGTGACAATTGGATTCGGTGGCTCTGTCGGAGCCGAGTCGCCTATTGTGTTTACCGGAGCAGCCATTGGTTCTAATCTGGGAAATTTTTTCCGCATGGAGAAAAAAGTGATGATGCTGTTACTTGGCTGTGGCGCGGCCGGTGCTATTGCCGGAATTTTCAAAGCTCCCATTGCCGGGTTGGTGTTTACGCTCGAAGTGCTGATGCTCGACCTTACAATGTCGTCGTTGTTGCCGCTGCTTATTTCCAGTGTCACTGCCGCAACGCTCGCATATATGTTTACAGAGACCGATGCAATGTTTGATTTCCAACCGGACAAGGCTTTTGAAATTACACGTGTACATTATGTGGTGTTGTTGGGTGTGGCTTGTGGCCTTGTGTCGCTCTATTTTACTCATGTGACGACTGCAATAGAGCGTTTCTTTCGCAGAATAGAAAATCCGTATAAGAAGTTGCTTCTTGGCGGTTCGTTGCTCAGTGTGCTTATATTTCTTTTTCCGCCACTGTACGGCGAGGGCTATCATACGATAAACACCCTTATCAACGGTTCCGACCCATACGACATACTTAACAATTCGTTCTTTTACGGTTACCCCGGGTTGTTGTTGCTGTTCATGCTTTTTGTCATATTGTCCAAGGCTGTTGCATCGACTGTGACAAATTGTGGTGGCGGCTGTGGTGGTATATTTGCACCCAGTTTGTTCCTCGGCTGTATATCGGGCTATCTTTTCTCTTCGCTATGCAACCAATCTTTCCTTGCAACCGACCTTTCGTGTGTTAATTTTGCTCTTTTTGGAATGGCTGCGTTAATGTCGGGCGTTTTTCATGCTCCGCTTACGGGTGTCTTTCTCATTGCCGAACTTACGGGCGGGTACGCGCTTTTTCTGCCACTGATGATAGTGTCGGTAAGTTCCTATCTTACGGTGCGCGTCTTTGACAGTAATAATATTTATGCTGTACGTTTGGCGCAGCGTGGTGAACTTATTACTCACCACAAGGACCAAGCTGTGCTTACTATTCTTAAGGTCTCGGATGTCATAGAGCGTAATTTTATGAAGATTAATCCGGACATGGACTTGGCATCACTTGTGGCTGTGGTTGCAAAGACCAAACGTAATATTTTTCCGGTGTTGAATAGCGCAAACAGGCTGGTGGGTGTTGTTTATCTTGATGATATAAGGCATATAATGTTCCGTCAAGAACTTTATCGCCGTTATAATGTTGCAGGATTGATGCAACCTGTGCCTGTGCGTCTGGGCATTGAAGAGCCTATGGAGACTGTTGTGAAAAAGTTCGAGGATACAAAAGCATGGAACCTTCCGGTCGAGGATGTTGATGGTACTTATATTGGCTTTGTGTCGAAGTCGGCGATTTTCAGTGCATACAGAAAAACTTTGTTGGATTTTACTTCGGATTAAGGAACAGTTTAAAATAAATATGAAAGAAAAATTACGTATAGTATATATAGGTACTCCCGACTTTGCGGTAGAGCCGTTGCGCTGTCTGCGCAGAATGGAGCAGTGTGACACAGAGTGTGGCTTTACAGTTGTAGGTGTTGTTACTATGCCCGACAGGGTAATTACGCGCCGAGGCAGTAATCAGGTGCTTATGAGCCCCGTAAAGGAGTATGCACTTGCCGAGGGGTTGCCACTGTTGCAGCCCGAGTCTTTGAAAAGCGAAGATTTTCTGTCCGAGCTTGCCTCGTGGCGTGCCGACCTTCAGATTGTTGTTGCTTTCCGCATGTTGCCCGAGAGTGTGTGGAATATGCCTCGTTTGGGGACATTTAATCTGCATGCGTCGCTGTTGCCTCAGTATAGGGGCGCTGCGCCTATAAATTGGGCTATAATCAACGGCGACAAAGTGAGCGGTGTTACAACATTTTTCTTGAAACACGAAATTGATACAGGTGATGTGATAATGCAGCGCGAGGTTGAAATAACCGATGCTGACGATGCAGGTACTCTGCACGATAAACTTATGATGGTGGGCGGCGAGACGGTTGTGGAAACAGTTCTTTCCATTGTTCGTGGCGAGGCTGTTGCCCGCACTCAGGCAAGCATGTTCAGTGGTGAACTTCGTCCTGCTCCCAAGATTTTTCGTGACACTTGTCGCATAGATTGGAAAAAAAGCTGCTCGCAGGTTCATGATTTTGTCCGCGGACTTTCGCCTTATCCTGCTGCTTGGATGGAACTTGTCGATGCAACGGGTGCAGCGACGGCGATAAAGGTATACGAGACGAAAGTAGATGCATGCACGGTGTCTCATCCTGTCGGTACGCTGCTTACCGATGGAAAATCATTTGTAAAAGTGGCGCTTGCCGATGGTTATATATATTTAACATCGTTGCAATTACCCGGAAAAAAACGCATGCCTGTTGCCGACCTGCTTAGAGGTTTCAGTTTCGATGGGTATACAATCTTGGGAATTTAAACAGTATTTTTACAATAAAAGCAAAGAAATCTGTGACGGGTGCTCCTTAATTAATGGTCGGGTGCATCCGTCATTTTGTACTGTATTGTGCTACTGTGGGTTGAAAAATTCAATTTTAACTAACTTTTTTTGGAACTTACCGATAATTTACTTTTCTTTGCAGAAAGAAAGTTCAAAATATTAACCTTATTAAAAACTATTGCCTATCGAAACACAATTACTCTGAAAAATGAATTAAGAAAATGGGTAATTTAAATACGCTGACCGACGATGCGTTGGTCTCCCTCTATTTGGAAGGCAATAATCAGGCATTTGACGAATTGTTGAATCGCCACAAGGAAAGGTTATATTCCTACATATTTTTTATTGTTCGTTCACGTGACGTGGCCGATGATATTTTTCAAGAGACTTTTGTAAAGGCTATTGTTACTTTGCAACAAGGTCGTTACAACAGTGACGGTAAGTTCTCGGCGTGGCTCACACGTATTGCACACAATCTTGTAATAGACCAGTTTCGTCAGGAAAGAAATGAGAATGTTATTTCCAATGACGAGAGTGATATTGACTTGTTCAATAATTCGGCCTATTCCGAGGGAACTATTGAGGCACGTATGGTAAACACGCAGGTAATGAAGGATGTAAGGCGTTTGGTAAACAGCCTGCCCGATAATCAGCGCGAGGTTATATATATGCGTTTCTATCAATCGCTATCTTTTAAGGATATTGCAGCAATTACGGGTGTGAGTATAAATACTGCATTGGGGCGTGTGCGCTATGCGGTGATGAATCTTCGTCGTATGGCTGAAGAGAAAAATATAAGTCTTGCTCTCGAGGCTGTATGACTTTTATGAAAATTCTTTAAAAAACATTGGACAAAATATAATATATCTGTTTTTGTAACGTTTCTATTATAGACAACTTTATAAACAGATAGCCTATGGATGACCTCTTTACCTCTGAACTGAATTTTAAAGAAAAGGAAATTAGCTATTTACTCGGCAATGAAATTCGTGTTTCTCCCAAGGAATCCACTCTTGACTTTATCAAGAATTTTGCGCGAAATTTTCGAGCTGTGAAAAATGAGAAAATCTCTTTACAGGGATTTATTTTGAATTAAGAAGTTATTATTTAGACATTATGATGGCCGACAGAAATATTTTATAGATTGTTGGCCATCTTTTTTTTTATTTTTCTTATGTGCGAACGGAATATTTCTTAACTTCGCAAAAAAATAGATGTTGTATGCGCAGAAAAAAGGGTGCTGATGCCAATATGAGATTCTTGTTTGGCAGTGTTTTTTTCTTTTTTATTATAATAGTAGTAATCGGGTTGTTCAGTTATTTTAGTCTCAATTACTATTGGAACGAGTCGGGTGAAGCAAAAAAAGTGGCATCTGTTGCTCGTCCGCAATATGATTATTCCGTGGCATTTGATGCCGATTTTCAAGGAAAATCTTACAGGTTGTATCTGAACGATAGTCTCATATATTATGGTTCACCCGTTAAGGTCGATACTGTCTTACAAGCAAAAAGGGTGGCCGAAAATAACTCTTTGCTTGTTGTGGATGATGCTACCGATGTAATAGTCAGTATTATTGAACTTGGGCGACGTGGCGATGTATTGCTTAAATATAACAATGGTGCAATCTCTTCGCGTGTGAAAGAGTAGTGCACATTGCTTGTTATATGGGTGCTTTTTCGTTTGGCTGCAACGTCTCTTTGTATTTCTTTAGGTCCTTCAACAGTTTCAGACTCTCTTCGATGTCTGTGTCGTCGCGTAGCGAGTATATAATGCCGCCTTTTTGACTGTAATAACGTTTTACAATTTCGTCGGATATGAGGCGCTTGACATCTTTTGCGAAAAAGTCGAGGTCGTAGTCGAGGTTGTGTCTGAGAATGTTCTCCATTTTTTCAACTTCGGCTTTTGTTGTTTCGGTGTATCCTTCAAGCTCGAGCATCTTCTTTAACTGTTTAAGGGCTTTGTAGCTCTCTTTGTCGTAGCTGAACCCTGTCGATTTCAGGTAACTTTTGAATGTTTCGTAATCTTCGTCGCTCAGGCTGAATGTCTCTGCCGATGCTATGGTCGGATGTTTCAGCTTATATTCTGTGGCATAGTCGAAAATGCTCATGTCTTGTATAAGATGATAGAGCAGAGTGGTGAGTTTTTCACCCTTAGGTTCAATGTCGGGCGATATTCCTCCGCCGTCATGTACTTCGCGCCCTGCGGCTGTATGGAATATGTTTGTAAGGCTGTCGGGGGTGCGGGTTGCGTCTCCGTCGGCATTGCGATGGCTGTAATCTATTGCTTGTATGCAACGGCCGCTGGGTATGTAGTATTTCGATGTTGTTACTTTCAGATAACCGTTGTAGGGTAGTTCACGTGTCACTTGTACAAGCCCCTTGCCGTATGTGCGTGTTCCTATTATCACTGCTCGGTCGAGGTCCTGTAACGACCCTGAGACAATTTCTGCTGCCGAGGCTGTCTGGCCGTCCACAAGTACTATCAGTGGCGATAGGGTGTCTATTGGTTCGCGTGTGGTTTTGTATATTTCGTTCGAGCGCTTAATTTTTCCTTTTGTCTCGACGATGTTTAATCCTTTGGGTACAAAAAGGTTTACAATTTCTATTGCCTCGGCAAGTGAACCGCCGCCGTTGCTGCGCAGGTCGATGATGTATGCGCGTGCGCCTTTGTTCTTCATGTCAATGAGCGCGCGTCGCATCTCTTTTGAGCAGCCTTCGGGGAAACTTTCAAGTTGCAGGTAGCCTACACTGTCTTGCAGTATGCCATAATATGGAATTACGGGCAAGGTTATATTTTCACGCTCTACCTTTATTGTTATGGGCTGTTTGACACCCGGACGTTCTACAACTATGGTGAGTTTTGTTCCTGCCTCGCCACGTAGCATGTTGCTTACGCTGTCACTGCTCATGCCCACTACATTTACGCCGTTAATGGATTGTATAAGGTCGCCAATTTGCAGGCCGGCCTTTGAAGCGGGCATATTGTCGTAAGGTTCGGCAATGACTGTTGTGTTTTTCTTTTCGTGGAAACGTATGAGCGAACCTATTCCTGCATATTTGCCGGTAATCATCATTTTAAGTTCTTCGCTCCCCTCTTCGGTGTAATATGTGGTGTATGGGTCGAGCTTTGCAAGCATTGCGTCGATGCCCGTTTTTATTATTTTTTCGGGCATGATTGTGTCTACATAAAAGAGGTCAATCTCTTTTATCAGGCTATTGAAAATATTAAGCTGCTTGGATAGTTCAAAATTGTGGTTGTCTCTTTTGAACGCGCTGAATGATATTATAGCAAGTATTGCTACCGGAAGTATGATGGCAATTCTGTTCTTTTTCATATTTTTGTAACCTTAATTTTTATTGTGTGCCATATATGTTGCAGGGCAGACCTTTTGCAAAGATACAATCTAACCTTGTTTTTACGATAGTTTGTGGAGATATTTTAACCAAATTTGCATATTTATGGTTCATTTATTGCGAAAATAGAGATTTTTCAAAAAAAAAATCGTAAAAAGTTGTGTGGTTAAAAATAAAGCAGTACTTTTGCATCGTCAAACGAGAGAGGTCGTTTCTTTCGGGCGAAATTCTTCCTTAGCTCAGTCGGTTAGAGCATCTGACTGTTAATCAGAGGGTCCT
>CAZXIQ010000047.1:0-10008 GCA_964640785.1 uncultured Bacteroidaceae bacterium
GGTCGTATAGCTCTTGCACTTGCTATTCCCATCGGTGCCAACCTTGGAGGTATGATGACGCCTATAGGTACTCCTCCCAACATGATTGCTCTTGATTATCTTTCTTCTATCGGCATGGGCATCAGTTTTGTTGATTGGACTATAAAGATGACTCCTTTTGTACTGGTACTTCTTGTTCTTTCGTGGTTGTTGCTGCGTTTCATGTTCCCTTTCAAACAGAAGAATATAGAAATTAAAATTGAAGGTGATATTGTTTGGGACTCTAAGACATGGTCAGTTATCATTGCATTTGCTGTAACAATCTTCATGTGGATGTTCGGTACCGACCTTTGGGGTGTCGATACTAACGTTGTAGCAATGTTGCCCATCGCAATATTCTGTGTGTCGGGTATTCTTACACGTCGCGACCTCGAGGAAATCAACTGGAGCGTACTGTGGATGGTAGCCGGTGGTTTTGCACTTGGTGTTGCACTTAACTATAAAGGTGCAGGTGCTGAAAGCTTGAGCAACCTTATTGTAAGCTCGGTTCCTTTCGGTGACTTCTCTCCCATAGTTGTAATGATTCTTGCAGGTCTCATCTGCTTCGGATTTTCTAACTTCATTTCTCACTCGGCAGCAACATCTTTGCTCGTTCCCGTACTTGGTGTTGTTGCAGTAGGTATGTCCGACGCTCTCTCGGCAGTAGGTGGCGCACAGGCAATGTTGGTAGGTATTGCTATTGCATCTTCAGTGTCAATGATTCTTCCTATCAGTACACCTCCCAATGCTATTGCTCACTCAACAGGTTTTATTGACCAAAAAGATATGATGAAGGTTGGTATTACAATCGGTATTCTTGGCCTTGTGCTCGGATATGCAATGTTGATTTTCATCGGTTTCTAATAGTTTTAATTAGATATAACTCTAATATAAAAAATCAAACGGATATTGCGAAATTACAATATCCGTTTGATTTTTTATATATCCTTCACTTGCTGTAAAATATATTAAGGTACACTTATCATATTTTGCTCTCATTCTTCTATTTTTACGCAAGTTCTATGTATTTTTGTAAAAGTATAACAATGAACTGATTTTGCGTATGTACAGACGGCCGGTTGCAACAACAATTCTTATGCTCATTGCAATAATGTCACTGGTGGCACAAAGAAGTTACACCAATCCTGTGTTTAATGACGATTTTCCCGACCCGAGTGTGCAACGTGCCCCAGATGGTTATTTCTATGCGTATGCAACGGGGCCAAACTGTCTGAGAAGTAAAGACCTTGTTAATTGGCAAAGAGTAAGTCGCGTAATCGACCGACCTACGTGGAACGACACAACTTATGTAGGCTCCAACGGAAAACTGAAGAACGTTTATTACAGTTTTTGGGCATGTGACGTAAGCCGCGTGAAAAAGAAGTATGTAATGTATTATGCTTGTGCCTTGTGGGGCAACGACAGCAGGACGGGAATAGGTGTCGCTTCGGGTAGTTCGCTAACCAAATTTCACGACCATGGAAAGATGTTTCGTAGCACTGAAATTGGTGTAAAAAACAGTATCGACCCGGTCTATTGGGAGGAGAAAGGCAAAAAATATCTTGCATGGGGCAGTTTCAATGGTATATATATTTCCCGACTGAGCAATGATGGATTGAACTTGAAAGACCCTGCATCAAAGATAAGAATTGCGGGTAGTGCCTTCGAGGGGGCTATGATACACAAACGCGGCAAATATTATTATCTTTTTTGTAGTGTGGGCAGTTGCTGTGAGGGTGTGAACAGTACTTATCACACTGTTGTGGGGCGGAGCAAAAAGCTGTTTGGCCCTTACCTGAGCAGGGACGGAGGCAGAATGCTCGACAATAATTACACTACTATCATCAGAGCTAACAACCGCTGGAAAGGTCCCGGACACAACAGCGAGATTATTACCGACAAGAATGGCGACGATTGGCTGCTTTATCATGCAGTAGACGCCGAAAGTTCAAAAGGTGGGCGCGTGATGTTGCTCGACAAAATTGTTTGGAGCGACGATGGATGGCCCACGATAAATGACGGAACGCCTTCGACAGCGCCGCAGGTGGCTCCTGTGTTCTAAGGCATGTGCTGTATAAATATGAATTTTGTCTGAATTAAAATAGCCGGCTGCTTAAATTTATGTATTTTTTGCATAAAAGCTTGTTTTTTGCGAAAATTTACTTATCTTCGCAAAATAGGATATTTGTTTATGGAATTGAGGCAATTGAAATATTTTGTGATGAGTGCCGAATATCTGAACTTTTCCGAGGCGGCCAAGCATCTTTTTATTACTCAAAGTACTTTGTCACAGCAGATAAAGCAGTTGGAGTATGAACTTGGCTTTCCACTCTTTTTGCGCAATAGTCGTCATATTATATTGACCGAGGCAGGTGAGGAATTTCTGCCCTTTGCTCAAAAAACCATAAGGGATGCCGAGGATGGTGTGCAGCGTCTGTATGACCTGCAAAATGTCAAGGCGGGAACATTGCGTGTGGGTGTTACATATAGTTTGAGTTCTGTGCTTACCGAGGGATTGCTGCGTTTCATGAAAGAGTATCCCGAAGTGAAACTGGAAATCTGTTACGAAACGGTTAATCGTTTGCTTGAGTTGTTAAAAGAGCGGAAACTCGACTTTATTCTATCTTACAGGCCCGTCGATGAAATGCCCGAGATTGACACAATAACTCTTTTCGAGAATAGTCTCTCGGCTGTTGTAAGTAGCACACACCAGCTTGCAACAGCGAAGAAACTTGCACTTAGCGACCTCTGTAAATATCCGCTTGTATTGCCGTCGCGCGAATTACAGGCAAGAATGATGCTCGAAAGGCTTATGCAGGGAAAAAATTTCAAACTCTCTTCACAGGTAGAACTTAACGAAACGAATATTTTGTTGCAAATGGTGTCTACCGGAAATTATGTTACTGTATTATCGGCCTCGGCAGTCTTTGGCAACAGGCGTTTCAAGGCTGTTATTTTGGATGAACCGAAGAATCTGATGGTGGCTTCTGTGTTGTCGCTTAAGGATGTTTATAAAAAGGCCTCGGCGAAGGAGTTTATAAATATTTTGCTTGATACTGATGCTGTGAAACGGCGGGCTATAAATTGTTTCGATTAGGTATCGCTCTTGATTTGCGTAACTAATCGAATTGTGTATGGTGGTAGTGTTGAATCTTTAATTTTGTTGATTATGATTTGGTTGGCTATTCTGATTGTTTTGGCGGTAGGGTTTATTCTTATGTGTGTGAATAAAGTGCGTATAATATCGCGTAAAGAGCGCGAACGTCGTAATATAATCGATGAAATGGAAATTCACGAGCTGCTTGACCACTATAAAGATTTTGATGATTATGATTAATGGCTTTTTTCGGCTATAATGTATGCTGTGTAGTTGTTGCCTGTGCTTGTGGGTATAAGAGGCATGAATCCCGATTCTATTTTTTTGTTTGCAATTATAAGTGGATGGTTCTTGCTCATTTGTGACAGATGCTGTTGTAACTCGTCTGGTTTTTGAAAGTATTCTATTGAGAATATTGCACGTGAATTTGTTGATAAAAATCTATTGGAAATGATGGTGCTTAGAACTCCCATGTTCATGCGCATGTTTATTTCTACGCATGGGTGTAGCGAGCGGTTGCCATTGTTTGTGTGGCATATAATCATGTCTACGCCTATATATCCTTTATATTTGCAGGCGTATGCCGAGGATAGCTTTTCTCGCAATAAAAAATCTGTCGCGTCGAGTTCTTGCAGGTCGATGTATTGCGATAGTGTGTTGCGATGCTGTTCGTGTGATTGCAGAATGTTGCCTTGGTAGGCGCCTTTGCTGTTTGTCTTAAAAAGTGAGTAGCCGACAAATGAAATGTTCCCTATGCCGTCGCTGTAATATTCAAGGGCAAAATCTTGCAGTTTCTCGTATATGGGTGTGGCAATTACATACCCCTGTTCTTTTATAACTCTTTGACACCAACCGTCGCTTTTCTCATCGTATTTGCCGTAACACCAAAATAGCCCTTTGCCGCTGCCCGACCAAGGGGCTTTGAATATGCAACGTGGGTTTTTATGGGCATATTCGCGGCATCTTTCTATTTTGTGTATAGCTTCGGCTGTGAATATTTTTCCCGATTGCAGGCTGTTCAGTATTTCTGTGTCTTTGTCGCGTCCCGATAGTTCTCGGTATTGCGATAGTTCTTGCAGTGTCGGTAGCTCCTTTTCCGAAAATCCTTTGTTGAGCAGTTGCTTGCGCAACGATACATTCCAGCCCCAAGGCATTATTTCTATATTTTCGATGTGTTGGAGCTGTGAGGAATCTTTTATACATACAGCCTCTATTCCGAAAAGTCTTTTTATGTTGGCAATATATTCTGCATTGTTACGCGACGGCGAGGCCAATATGTGGCTGCCACTATCGGCGTACCATAATGGCAATAATTCCAATTCCCGAGCCATCTGTTTTACTCTTGCCGGGGGCATGTAATTTTCCCTGTTGTTGGCAAGTGCAAGGTCGGTGTCGGGGTTGAAAATGTATAGTGTCATTATACTATTCGCAAATGTAGTCGAGGTATTTTTCTATTGCTTTGCAGCATGCGGGGCAGAAATTGTATAGTTGGTTCATCATACATTTGGGCCATGGACGATAAATCCCTTTTTCAAGATAGCCGCCACCTTCGTATGCACCTATGGGCCATTGTGTGTCGGGCAATGCAAGCAACGAGTCGTTTACAGTTGTCGGTATTGCAGTCTCTTTGTCTATCATCTGCTCCCATTTGCCTTTGAAGTTTACAAGGGTTGTCAGGTTGGCCTCCCACGGCTCTTTGTCGGCAGGATAAAGGGCACTGACGGTGTTTCCCTTTTCTACATATTCGTCGCCCAACCCCATGAGGCTGTGCCCAAATTCATGTACATATACTTCGCCGGTTTTTCCTGTCTTGCCGGCCGACCCGAGCCCATAGTAATTATATATTCCGCCACCACCATATTTGTCGCTGTTGGTGAGTATGAAGATACTTTCGTATGGTGCGTCGGCTGCAATGTTGCGCACCTTTTGCAGGTCGGTTGTCATCTGGTAGCGTTCGCTGCCGAATGTGTAGAAACGGCTGTCGATAAGTGTCTCTTTCCATTCGCCTTTTCCGGGAATGCTTATACCCGATTCGTTTGATGCTGCCCACACGGCGCGGATGTTTATGCGTTTTTTGTTGCTTGTGAATGGTGCATAGCTGAACAGTGCATCGTTCCACATTTTGCATGCTGACAAAAATTTATCTTTTTCTTCAACTGTAAAGCCGTCGGGGATGAGTACTATGTCCAGACTGTTTGCTATGTTGCCGCCAATGTGTATGTCGATAGTTTCGTGTTTCTTTTTGTATGGCTCTATGTTGTAGTCGTTGATGTTTGCTTTGTAACTGAATTTTTTCTCAAAGATTTTACTTTTCTTGTTGCGGGCAAAAATTTCTATTGTGAAATTGCGTCTGGGGTGGGGAAATATTACACTCTCGGGGTACGAGCGTGATGTTTCTTGTGCCTCTGCTGTTGTTTGCCACTCGTTGAATAGCGTACAGTAATTATTCTGATATATGATTTTATTCTCCTCTGTGTCGATGATTCTGAAAAGCTGTTCGCCATAGCCGAAAGGATTGATGAGGGATTTTTTTGAACCTGCCCATTCGCCTTCGCATTTTAGTCTGTCGAAGAAATAGAACTCTTCTGTGCTGTTACCTGCATGTTGAAAATCGAAACGCAAGGTCTGTCCGGTGAAATATTTGTCATAATCAGCCTTGTCTATCTGCGAAAGTTGTGCAGGCTCTTGTTGTTCGCTTTGTGCGTTTCTTACTGCGCATCCTGTGGCGAGGAGCAATATAATAAATGGTATAATGGCTGTTTTTTTCATGTTTGTTTGGGTTTCTTAATCTATAAGTATTGTAAAAGCCAATGACAGTATCATTGCTTTTGCATGTTAAATGCAAAATTATTCAATTATTTTTTATAATCTCTGCATTGCTATTAATATTTTCTTTTTTTACCTGTTTTTCCTGCTAAAAAGGTAAAAAACTTACATTTCTTGTTGAAGATTCTAATGTTTATGATTAATTTTGCAGTTGAAAATCTTTATTAAGGAGTAATTTATAAAAAAATATCGAAAAATGAAGAAATTATTTTTGTTAGGGCTGGGTGTTTGTATGGTAATGGCTTTCAGCTCATGTAAATCTAAGAAGGAGAGTGCTTATAAAACAGCTTACGACCAAGCTAAACAGCAGGAACTTGTTCAGGGTAACTCACAGGTTTCCGACCCCATTGAGATTGCTCCCGTTACAAGCAATACTGCAACAAAGGCTGATGCCTCTTATCGTTCCGAGAAGGTGGTTCTTGCAAGCGGAACAGCAGGCTCGTTGAAGGCTTACAGCGTTGTGTGCGGCAGTTTTTCTTCAAAGACTAATGCCGATGCTCTTCGCGAGAAACTTATCGGCGAGGGTTACAAGGCTCTTGTAGTTCAGAATCCTGCAACAGGCTTGTACCGTGTGGTTTGCGGCTCTTACGACGACAGACAGCAGGCAGCCGAGGCACGTGCACAGTTCAAGGCTAACCATCCTAACGATGCTGATTTCCAGAAAGCGTGGTTGCTTTACAATAATTAATATTCTGTGAAAGAATTTTATAGGCGAGGCTTGTGCGTAGCAAGTCTCGCTGTTTTTGTTGTAAGCCTCGTGCTTAAAAAACATTTTCTAACACTTTTTTTCACAGTTTACGGGCAAGGCGCTTGCTTGTCGCTGCAATTTGCCGTATTTTTGCATGTTAGTTTGTGAAAAGATAGATAATATGGGAAGGATTCTCGCGATTGATTATGGCAAAAAACGTACAGGCCTTGCAGTTACTGACGAATTGCAGATAATAGCCGGGGGGCTTACTACGGTTGAGACAATAAACATCATAGATTATATTCTTAATTATGTTAAGGTTGAGAATGTAGAAAGAATTGTTGTGGGGTTGCCCAAAAAGATGAATAACGAGTATTCCGAAAATATGGTGCGCATAGAGCCTTTTGTGAACCGTTTGCAGAAACTGTTGCCTGATATGCCCATTGAGTATTACGACGAGCGTTTCACATCGCAACTTGCCCAGCAGGCTATTCTCGATGCCGGACTCAAAAAAAAGGCTCGACAAAATAAAGCATTGGTGGACGAAATAAGTGCAGTGATTATTCTGCAATCCTATCTTGACAGCCGCCGATATTGCAAATGATAAATACTTTTTATAAAGATAAGATTTTACTATGATATTACCAATTTACCTTTATGGTCAGCCTGTTCTTAGAAAAGTGGCGACAGACATTGAACCTGATTATCCCGAACTTCAGGAACTTATAAAAAATATGTTCGAAACAATGTGGAATGCCGAGGGTATCGGTCTTGCCGCTCCGCAGATAGGTCTGCCCATACGCCTTGTGGTTATCGACCTTGACCCTCTTGCCGAGGATTATCCCGAGTATAAGGATTTTCGTCGTGTGTATATAAATGCTCATATTATTGAGACATCTGAGAATACTGTTTCCATTGAAGAGGGTTGTCTCAGCGTGCCCGGAGTACACGAAAAAGTAAGTCGTCCCGACCGCATAAGAGTGCAGTATCTTGACGAAAATATGCAAGAGCACGACGAGTGGGTCGATGGTTTTCTTGCTCGTGCAATGCAGCACGAATTTGACCACCTTGAGGGTAAAGTCTTTGTTGATAGATTGACCCCTTTGCGCCGTCAAATGAATAAGAACCGTTTGATGAATCTGTTGCGTGGCAAGGCTCATTGTACATATAAGACAAAGAGAATATTGAAATGAGGTTATTGAGAGTATTTTCTCTTTTAATCCTTCTTGTATGTTCATTTGCTGCCAAGGCGCAGTTGAATATAGAGCATGTGATGATGGTAGGGCGTAACGCGCTCTATTTCGAGGATTATGTACTCTCAATTCGATATTTCAATATGGTAATAGGCGCAAGGCCGCGTCTGAGTGAGCCTTATTTCTATCGTGGGCTTGCAAAATATAATCTCGATGATTTTAAAGGTGCGTCGGACGACCTTACTCTGTCGATAGAAAAAAATCCCTATGTGTCGAGGTCTTATCAGCTTCGTGGTCTTTGTCGTGTGTATATGGAACAATACGATAGTGCCGAGCTTGATTTTAAAAAAGCCATACACTATGAACCTCAGAATGTTGCCGTGTGGAACAATCTGATACTCTGCACCATGCAACGCGAACAGTGGGACCGTGCCGATGCGCTGCTCGACTCGGTGCAGTTGTTTGCTCCGCGCAATGCCGATGTCCATCTGATGCGCATGCAGGTGTCGATGAAACGTGGTGATACAATTTCGGCTCGTCGCTGGGTGGATAATGCTGTTCTGTATGATAAATATTCGGCAAACGTTTATTCGGCACGTGCAATGTTTCTGGCGCAAGTTGAAAAATACGACTCGGCCGAAATAGATATGGACAGGGCCATAGAACTTATGCCCGACCGTAGCGGGTATTATATAAACAGGGCGCTCATACGCTACTATCGCGAGAATCTTCGTGGGGCAATGTCCGACTATGACATGGCGCTTAATGCCGACCCGAATAATTTATTGGGGTATTACAATCGTGGCCTTCTTCGTGCCCAAGTGGGCGACGACAATCGTGCGATAGAGGATTTTGACAATGTTCTTAAGGTGGACGAGGGTAACACACTTGCACGTTTCAACAGAGCTTTGTTACGCGATCGTACAGGTGACCTGCAAGGTGCAATTTCGGATTATTCTGCCGTAATCGACGAATATCCCAATTTTGAATATGGCTATCAATGTCGTGCAGCCGCCCGTCGAAAGTTGGGCGATAAAAAGGGTGCGACCGACGATGAAACATGGTTGCTCAAGCGTCAAATAGAGCAGTATAATAATGCGCGTAACGGAAAGACGGCTGCAAAGGATAGTTTGCAGCGCGATGAAAAAGTGCGTAAAAGTTCCGATAAGAATGTAAATAAATATAATAAGGTGGTAGTGGCCGACGATAGTAACGATAAAAAATATGTTTCGACCTATCGTGGAAAAGTGCAGAACCGCAAGGTTGATGTACGTCTCGAACCGATGTTTGTTGTTTCTTATTACGAAAAGCCCCGCGAGCTTGGCACTGCTGTGCAGTATTACAAGCCTTTGGCTGATGTGAATAGCCGTAACCTGTTGCCGGCCTCGTTGTTGCTTACAAACAGCGAACGCTCGTTGAGCGAAAATGAAGTCCAGCGGCATTTCGACGACATAAATACAAGAGCGAAATATATAGCCGACGACCCCGATAATATCACTCATCGTATGGCACGTGCGCTCGATTTTTGTTTGGTACAGGACTTTTCGGCTGCTCTCGATGACCTTACCGAGGCTCTTGCGTTGGATGGCGAACTGTGGCTTGTCTATTTTATGCGTGCCACTGTGCGGTATAAATTGTATGAGATTGAAAAACTTAACGAAAGTACCGCCGAGAATAATGCCCTCGCTGCGTTGAGTGGAAAAAAGGATATGTCCAATATAGATTACCATCTTGTTGTAAATGACCTTACTCAGGTAATAACACTTATGCCCGATTTTGTACAGGCCTACTATAATCGCGCAAATGTATATGCGAAGATGGGGGATTATAAATCGGCTATGGCAGATTATAACGAGGCTATAAAACTCGATGATGATTTTGCTCAAGCATATTTCAATCGCGGCCTTATTCTTATATTCCAAGGTAAGAGCACCGAGGGTATTGCCGACCTTAGTAAAGCCGGTGAATTAGGGCTCTATTCGGCGTATAATATTATAAAGCGTTTCAAAGATAAATAAAATCCTTATTTTATATAAGCGAAAAAAACGTCTACTTTGTTTCAACTTCAATTAGTTTGCATTATCTTTGCAGAGTTTTGCGAAAAGGCAGACATGTATTGTCGCAAATGTAATGCTTAACAGGCCTGTTTGTCTATTTATCGCTAAAAAATATATATAAATGTAAAA
>CAZXIQ010000048.1:0-9976 GCA_964640785.1 uncultured Bacteroidaceae bacterium
GACTACTTCTTTCCTGTTGTTGGCACATCAATGCAGCCGGAATTTAATCCGGGGGATATTATCGGTGTTAATAAAATTGATTCTTTTGCCAAACTTAACGAGGATAGGGTGTACATGATTATCACGCATGATACACGTATGATTAAACATTGTTCTACAAGCAGTGACGATGAGAATGTCGTTGTATGTACATCGCCCAACTATCCGACATTTTCGTTGAGAAAAGAGGAAATTCTTGCTATATATGATGTTGTTGTAAAAATTTCAAATGTTTGAATTATTTCAAAAAAACTCAAGATGAATAAATTTTTATTATTGTTATTTGTGAGTGTCTGCTTTGCGGCATGTAGCGACAAATGTGCTTACATTGTGAATGGTACTGTTGAGCCCGGAGTGGATGTTGGCGATAGTGTTTACCTGCAATATGTAGAAATGGGCAGAATACATACTCTCGGATGCGAGCCTGTTAAAAATGCTGCATTCTCTTTCAAAGGCGAATGTAGCAAGCCACAGTTGTGTTATATTGTCTCTATCGTGAATGGAAAGGTGCGCTCCAATGCCGAACTGTTTGTTGAACCGGGAAACATTTCAGTGAATTTAGGTACCAAACGTCAGGTTATTTCGGGTACGTTTTTAAATACCCGCCTGCAGGAGTATAACGACTCATTAAATTTGATTAATCACATGTTTATGAACTTTTACGAGAAAAGCAAGGCAAAATCTCTTTCTGTAAAAGCTGCCGAAGAGGCCGATAAAGGAATGAAAGTTTTGAGCATTGTCCGCGATGAGTACATTGACCGTTTCATTGTGAAAAACATTGATAATCTTGTGGCTACATATATTTTGTCAAAGAATTACGAGTATATTGACCCCGAAAAGGGAATCAGATATATATCGCAAATGCCCGACGAGAATAAATGTGACACAACAATGAGGCATATTGAACATACTTTCCGTAACAAAATTGCAACAGCCGAAGGGTGCAGCTTTCTTGATTTTGATGCTTTCTCAAATGATGGCAGACTTGTAAAACTTTCCGATTTTGTAGGTAAAGGGAAAATAACGATACTTAATATATGGAGTACAACAGGACGTAAAATGCAGAGTGACGTTGCCGAATTTAAGGCTCTTGCTGATAAATACAAGGATAGGGTAGAGTTTGTGAGTTTTGCGATAGACAGAGATGTTGCTGCATGGAACGATGCAATAAAAAAACATGAAATGTGGTGGAACCACATTTCCGATATGAAAGGCTGGGACAGTAGAGCGGTTTTTTCTTACGGCATAAACAGTTTCCCTTATAATATTGTTTTTTCTGAAAATGGCACCATTTTACACAAAGGCATAAAAACCGTGGATATTTATCCTCTGCTTGATGATTCTATTAAAAAATAGTTATTAGACGCCTTACGAACCTAAAAGTGAGGTTAGAAAGAAAGAAAATATTATTCCTGTCTATCGGTTCAGTGAGTAGACAGGAATAATATTTTAATTGCGTGGAACATTTGTTTATGTTACTTTCAATTACAACAGGAATCTATTGTATTGTTTTTCGAATCCTATGGTAGTGCTATCGCCGTGTCCGGGAAAGACACGGGTTTCATCGGGCAGTGAAAATAATTTATTCTTTATGCTGTTTATCAAAGTTGCATAGTCGGCGTCGGCAAAATCAGTTCGTCCTATGCTCCCTTGAAAAAGTGCGTCACCCGAGAAAAGCATATTTTGCTCACATATATAATAGGCGAGACTGCCGGGCGAGTGTCCGGGTACGTGTATGGCCATAATGGTGTTGTTGCCAAACTTTACAGTGTCGTCATCGTGCAATACTCTTCCTAATGGTGGGATTTTTTCGTTATATCTTAAGCCGAATCGTGCTACGCGCTCGCCGATAGTTTCTGCCCACGGCCAATCTTTGTCATTACCCTCGGACTTTATGCCAAGCTCCTGTTCGATGAATGGGTTACCGAATATGTGGTCAAAGTGTAGGTGGGTGTTCAGATGATGCTTGACGGTCAGGGCATTGTCGCGTATGAAATTTTTCAGCGTTTCCTTCTCTTCATCAAAAAGCACGGCGGCATCTATTATGACAGCCTCTTTACTCTCGTCCCAAAGAATGTAGCAGTTTACATCGACAGGATTGAATATAAATCTTTTTAATTCCATATTGTTACATAATTAGAAACATAAACAGTTTCTTAGTTTATAGGTACGTATACTACTTTTTTCCCTTTGAAGAACTCCTCTTTAAAATAGTTATGCAGTTCTATCGTGTCCACTAACTTTTTATATGGTTGAATTTCGGCATTAAGGTCACCGCCTTTCAGACATATAATGCCGTTTGGCAGAGCATTGTGCTGCTCTTTGTTTACATTTTTTTGGCATATTTTTATAAGGTCGGACAGAGGCATTACTGCACGGCTCACCACAAAATTGAATTTCTCTTTTACATCTTCGCCACGACTGTGGGCAAAAGTGATATTCTCGAGACCTATTGCCTCGGAAATCTCACGTGCCACCTTTACTTTTTTTCCTATGCTGTCCACAAGATGAAATTTTACATCGGGAAAGAGAATCGCAAGCGGAACACCGGGGAATCCACCGCCACAACCAAAATCCATAACAGTTGTTCCACTGCGGAAGTTTATCATTTTAGCAATTCCAAGAGAGTGGAGTACATGGTGAAGATAAAGGTTCTCTATGTCTTTTCGCGAAATTACATTAATCTTGCTGTTCCAGTCAAAGTAAAGGTCGTACAATGCAGCAAACTGCTCTTTTTGTCTCTCGCTGATGTTTGGGAAATATTTTAGAATCTGTTCCATTTTTTATTTCATTATTGCTGATAAATCGTCGTAAGTAAATCCTAATATCGTTGTTCCGGCCGACCGGGGTGCAATTTCGTACAAATTATAATAAAAGAGAATGCTATCCTTTTTCATTATAAAATTTTCGGTGGGGAATATGTCGTTAAAGGTCAGATAACCTTTCTCTTTCATCTCTTTTCGGCTGTTTGCTCCAATCTTTTCGGCAAGGGCATCGGTCAAGCGGTTATTAAGGTACTCTTCGTAATTTTCTTTAAATATGTCACATAATTTTATTTCGTTGCCATTTTCCGGGTCGAAATTGATTATCGTATAAGCACTGTTGGGATTGGCGCCGCCGGTAAAATATTCATTGTGAATGATGTAGTTTATAATATTGTTACGACCATATTCGACTTTGGTGTTTATGATGTATGAAAAATTGAACCACGCAGGATTCCTGTTAATCTGTTTTTCATTGAGATATTCGGGGCGCAAGTCTGAATATTCTTCGTGAACGTGTGTGATGAATGAATCCATCGCTGCCTCGAATGTCATATTCTCGCAACCGAAAATGGCGTAAAGTATTGAGTTGTTGATTCTTGTTTCACTTTCTTTGTCTTCCGATTCAACCATGTCTATGGAAACATTTGTTTCATATTTTGGCGAATTGTCATCGGTTGAATCGAGCAGGCAGACAGTTTGCAACTTTTTTGCTGTAAATTTATACTTGCTGTCGGTCGAGGTAACATTTGTTCCGTTGCACGAAATTAATGCTGTTGCAACGATTAAAATTATAAAGTATGCGCACTTTTTCATGACTTATTTGTTCTATTTAAAGTTTTTGATACCTGTTGCAATTTTATTGCAAAGATAGTGTAAGACGTGTGCAATACAAAATAAACTTCTTATTTTTATTGTAGGCAATTTTACCGGTGTGACAGGTACAAGGCGTATTAATAACTTTAAATTTTACATTATGATGAAAGTTGAAAATTTGTTGGCTTTTGCCTGCGGAATTATTGCGGGTGGCACTATGGTAATGATGCTTGCTCCAAAATGCAGAAAAGAGATGTGCGCAAGCATCAGAAGAAAAATGGAAGATGCCAAAGAGTGTGTTGACGATGCTATGAAAAAGTGTCATTCAAACTCTTGCGGGTGTGCAGACAATCCCACCGAAAAAGACGACGTTGTAACATTCGAAGAGTAACAGATTACGCTTATGAGGATAGAAGATGATTTTAATAATCTCACAAACAGCGTCAAGGAGTATGCGAACCTAAGGATGGATGCGATAAAATTGTTGCTCGTTGAAAATTTATCACTTTTTTTGAGCAGTCTTTTATCTGCGTTTATGATTTTTTTCTTTTTTGGTGCATCGCTTTTTTTTGCATTGCTGGCAACGATGATAATGATTGCAAGATGCATCGGTTTTTTTTATGCTTCGCTTGTAATATGTGTAGCATTGGCAATTATTGCATTTATTATTTATCTGTTCAGGAAACGGCTCTTTGCAAATTTTTTTGTTGCACGTTTCAGTAAAGCATTTTTTGACGATAGTGTAAACAATGAATAGTTACGAATATTCCGGAATAAAGACTTTGAAAGAAATAAGAGTCGCCCGCAATGCCAATAGGAGTGAACTTATTCGTGTGGAAAAAATATTGAACACGAATTTGATGTCCATGCGAAAATCATTGCGGATGGGCAGCATTTTTGTCAATCTGCTTGGAAATTCTTTCTCGGTAGTATCACACCTCTGTTTTTATCGTCGGGGATATTTGTGGGTACGTTCTTTGTTGATGAAGAAAAAGATGAATAAAACAGCCCCAGATAAGAAAGAATAAATGTTTGCCCAGACTATACATTTGTGTGATTTTTAGAATCTCTTTTATTTTTGTTCATGCTGTGCCTATATATACACAGCATGAACTTTTTTTAGAAATTTAATCAGTTTCTTAAATAACTTCCTATTAAAATTAAGAATTTGTTTTTAACTTTGCATTATGAATCTTGCAAAAATTCATAATGTTGAACCAAAAATAATACGACAATGTCAAAATATATTGTTGATGATGCTCGCAAAGTTACTACGCATCGCTTGATTGAAATGAAGGGCAAAGGTGAAAAAATTGCCATGCTCACAGCCTATGATTATACAATGGCCTCTATTGTGGATGCAGCAGGCGTCGATGCAATTCTTGTAGGAGATTCCGCATCGAATGTGATGGCCGGAAATGTTACTACACTTCCTATAACGCTCGACCAGATGATATACCATGCAAAATCTGTTGTGCGTGCAGTCAAACGTGCAATAGTTGTTGTTGATATGCCCTTTGGTACATATCAGGTAAATGCGGACGAAGCAGTAAAGAATGCTATAAGAATAATGAAAGAGAGTCATGCCGATGCCTTGAAACTCGAGGGTGGCGAGGAAATTTTGCCATCGGTACGCAAAATTCTTGATGCTGGAATACCCATTATGGGACATTTGGGACTTATGCCTCAGAGTATAAACAAATTTGGGACATACACTGTGCGCGCTCGTGACGAAGAAGAGGCCAACAAACTGACAAAAGATGCAAAATTGCTCGAAGAGGCCGGTTGCTTTGCAATCGTTCTTGAAAAGATACCAGCAACGTTGGCAAAAAAAGTTTCCGAGTCATTAAGCATACCCATTATAGGCATTGGTGCCGGCGGCGACGTCGATGGTCAAGTTCTTGTGTGTGCAGACATGTTGGGAATGAGCAGTGGGTTCAGTCCGCGTTTCTTACGTCGCTATGCTAATCTCAACGATACAATATGCGATGCGGTCGGCAACTATGTAAGCGATGTAAAAAACAGGGATTTTCCAAATGAAAAGGAGCAATATTAATAAATTGTTTGAATTTCATAATAAAGTTTTTTTATATTGGTAACGTCAGTTCCCAAACATTCAGCAATAAAATATTTTATTCTAACCCATTGCATTATTTATAGCAATCTGTGCATAATTCAATTAATTTATTGTATATTTGCGCTAAATAATGCAAAAACAGAACCGCGGTAATACCTTAGTACTTGTTTTTGCTTATTTTTGTTATTATATTTGCAATATGTAATCAAGGATTCTATGCATCATAACAAAAAAACATTGAAGATTAAGAATAGTGATAACTATGGTTTGGAACGTGTTTCAATGATTGCCGAATTTGATGGCAACGAAGAAGAATTGTTCAAGATTGATTTTGGAAGTGTACTTCCGATTCTGCCTCTGCGCAATATGGCTTTGTTTCCAACAGCTGTACTTCCTGTGTCGGTAGGCAGAGTTTCTTCTTTGGAACTTGTTCGTGAAGTTTATGAGAAAAAGGAGTATGTAGCTGTTGTCTGCCAGAAAAAGGCCGACGAAGAGGAACCACAGTTCAAAGATATTTACCACACAGGAACTGTGGCCCGTATCGTAAAAATATTGGAAATGCCTAATGGCACAGTGACAGCTATATTGCAAGGTCTGCAACGTGTAAGAATAAAAAGGCTCACAAGACATACACCATATTTGCGTGGTTCGGTAGAACGTTTGGAAGAGATTCTACCCGACAAGAATAACGAAGAGTTTAATATGGTGTTAGATGATTGCCGCGAAACAATGGTAAAGATAATGGAACTTTCCGAGGGTATTCCGGCCGAGGCGATTGTCACTATAAAGAATATGCAAAGTGGAATATCGCTTACTAATTACCTGTGTATCAGTTGCGATGTTCCCGTAGAGGAAAAAATGAAGTTGCTTGAAGAGGATTCACTCTCCGAAAAAGCCATTGCAGTGTTGCGTCATCTTAAAAAAGAGTTGGCTGCAGCCGAGCTACGCGAAAAAATACGTACAAGAACACACGTCGAACTTGACAAACAGCAACGGGAATATTTCCTTAACCAACAATTAAAAAACATTCAGCAAGAGTTAGGCGCAGCAAACACTGTCGAAAGCGATGCAAGTGATTTACGCCTTAAGGCTTGTGATAAATATTGGGAGGAAGAGCCATCTGATGTATTTGAGCGCGAAGTGCGCAAGTTGGAGCGTCTGAATATTCAGTCGCCCGATTATAATGTGCAGCTCAACTACTTACAAGTGATGCTGAGCCTTCCTTGGAGTTGGTACAGCAAAGACAACCTCGACATAAACAATGCTAAAGTTGTGCTTGACAAAGACCACTATGGCATGGAAAAAGTCAAGGAGAGAATTCTTGAGCATTTGGCGGTAATAAAGTTACGTGGTGATTTAAAAGCCCCCATTCTTTGCCTTTATGGCCCTCCGGGTGTGGGAAAAACCTCATTAGGTAAGTCCATAGCCGAAGCGCTTAACCGCAAACATGTCCGCATGTCGTTGGGAGGTATACACGATGAATCGGAAATTCGTGGTCACAGAAAAACATATATCGGTGCAATGCCCGGGCGCATACTCAAAGGAATGATAAAGGCCGGTACCGGTAACCCTGTGTTTATTCTTGACGAAATAGATAAAATAGGGCAGGACACCATGCATGGTAATCCCGCAGCAGCTTTGCTCGAGGTGCTCGACCCTGAGCAGAACAATGCTTTCCATGACAATTTCCTTGACATTGACTACGACCTTTCCAAGGTTATGTTTGTAGCAACCGCAAACAGTCTGAATGAAATACCCACTCCTTTGCTCGATCGCATGGAAGTTATTGAGGTTGGCGGATATCTGACAGAAGAAAAAATAGAGATTGCCCGCAGACATCTTATTCCTGAAGAGATGAAGGCAAATGGTATTTTCGACGAAGAGATTACTATAAGTGACAGTGCCATAGAAAAAATCATAGAAAATTACACTCGCGAATCGGGTGTTCGCGAATTGAAAAAGAAGATAGGAAAAATATGTCGTCGCATAGCTTTCCGTTTGGCATCGGACAGCGATATTAAATACAAAGTAGTTGAGCCCGAACATTTAACTGAGCTGCTTGGTACACAAGAATTCTCACGCGAGAAATATCAAGGCAACGAATATGCAGGAGTTGTTGTCGGGCTTGCATGGACAGCTGTCGGTGGCGAAATACTCTATGTTGAAACAAGTTTGAGCAGGAGCAAAGAGGCCAAGATGAATATTACAGGTAATCTTGGTGACGTAATGAAAGAGTCTGCAATGCTGGCTCTCGAGTATGTAAAAGCTCATGCAGACAAACTTGATATTCCTATGGAAATTTTCGATAATTGGAACATTCATTTGCATGTTCCCGAAGGCGCAATTCCCAAAGATGGCCCATCGGCCGGAATAACAATGGCTACCGCTATCGCATCGGCACTTACCCAACGTCGTGTCAAAGAGAATATTGCCATGACAGGCGAAATAACATTGCGCGGCAAAGTGCTTCCCGTTGGTGGAATCAAAGAGAAGATATTGGCAGCGAAACGCGCAGGAATAAAAGAAATAATCCTTTGTGCCGAGAATAAACGTAATATTGATGCTATCCCTGATATTTACATAAAAGGTCTTACCTTCCATTATGTTACAGATGTATCAGAGGTATTTGACATAGCATTGTTGAATACAAAAGTAGACAATGCAATTAATTTTACTGAGAGTGAAATTTGATTTATTACATGTAGATAAAAATTCAAACGCCAGAGCCGGTGTACTGCACACGGCTCATGGCGATATTGAAACTCCGATATTTATGCCGGTGGGAACTGTCGGTTCGGTAAAAGCCGTACAGATGCCCGAATTAAAGAGTGACATTAAGGCTCAAATAATATTAGGCAATACATATCATCTGTACCTCCGTCCCGGACTTGATGTCTTAAAAAATGCCGGAGGTCTCCACAAGTTCAATAGTTGGGACAGACCTATTCTCACCGACAGTGGTGGTTTTCAAGTCTTTTCGTTGAAAGAAATACGCAAATTACGCGAAGAGGGTGTAGAGTTTCGTTCGCACATTGATGGCTCGAAACATTTTTTCTCGCCCGAACGTGTAATGGACATTGAGCGTTGCATAGGCGCAGATATAATGATGGCATTTGATGAATGCCCTCCCGGTGACTCGGATTACAATTATGCCAAACGTTCAATGGAACTGACGCATCGTTGGCTCGATAGGTGCATTGCACGCCTTAATGAGACAGGGCCGATGTATGGCTATGAGCAGGCTCTTTTTCCCATAGTCCAAGGTTGCGTTTATCCGGAATTAAGACGGCGTTCGGCCGAATATATTGCCTCAAAAGAGTGTGACGGAAATGCTATCGGAGGCCTTGCCGTAGGCGAGCCTACCGAAAAAATGTATGAAATGATTGAAGTGGTAAATGAGATTCTGCCACACTCCAAGCCCCGTTATTTAATGGGTGTGGGAACGCCCGCAAACATACTTGAGGGTATTGAACGAGGTGTAGATATGTTCGACTGTGTAATGCCTACCCGCAACGGCCGTAACGGTATGTTGTTTACAAAAAACGGCATAATGAACATGCGTAACGAAAAGTGGAAACACGATTTTTCTCCGATAGAAGAGGACGGAGCGTCGTATGTCGATACAATGTATAGTCGAGCTTATCTGCGTCATCTTTTTGTCTCGGATGAGTTATTGGCATTACAAATAGCATCGTTGCACAATTTGGCATTCTATGTGTGGCTGACAGGCGAAGCGCGCAAGCACATATTGCTCGACGACTATGCTACATGGAAGAAAGACATGCTCGAAAGAGTAACACGGCGATTATAAACGCATTAATTGAACAAAAACAGTTTAATAAATAAAACAAACTGTTTCATAATGGCAATGAAATAATGGGTATAAGAAATCTCAGAGGACAATTTATAAAAAGGCTCGACCTATATATAATATCAAAGTTCTTGGGAACATATTTTTTCGCTATTGCATTGATTATTTCTATTGTAGTAGTCTTTGACTATAACGAGAATATCGATGATTTTACGAATTACAATGTTCCTTTAAAGGCCATAATATTTGACTATTATTTGAACTTCATACCGCACATAACGAATATGTTCAGTTCACTTTTCGTTTTTATTGCGGTAATATATTTTACATCAAAATTAGCCGAAAATTCTGAAATAATAGCAGCATTCGCTTCGGGTGTCAGTTTCAAGAGACTGCTGCGACCATACATGATTTCCCATATCCACTGTTCTAAAATTTCGTCACAATCTGCATCTGCAAAAAAACGTGCCT
>CAZXIQ010000049.1:0-9854 GCA_964640785.1 uncultured Bacteroidaceae bacterium
AACTGTCCCTCTGAACTTAGAGGGACGAGAGGCGCAGCCTCGGAGGGAGTATGAAAAAAGCAATGGATTTTCGAACGCCCCCGGCCTAAAGGCCACCCCCGCTTAGCCAAGAGGGGGAGTTTTTGCTACTGTGGTGCAATGCAAACAAAAAACTGTCCCTCTGAACTTAGAGGGACGAGAGGCGCAGCCTCGGAGGGAGTATGAACAGCATAATTAAAATGCATCGGGGCTGTTTTATGCCCCGATGCAATAAATTAAATAAATTGAACGCGCTGCGCTGTGTAAATTACTTTGAGACCGGCCGCACACTAAGCCCGTAGTAGCGGTAGAGCCAATTGAGGCTGTGGTTGCCGCTGTAGAAGTTGAGGGTGTACGCGTCCCGCGTAGTACTCCCGCCGGGCGTAGAACTCCAATAGTAGCCATTGCTGCCGGCGAAGCTGAGCGACGACCCGTAGCGCCAACCGGCAGCGGGAAGGAAGATGCTGTTACCATTGGGGCCTGTTACTTTTTGCCCCTCTACACCGTTTACTGTTGTCCACTGCCATGTGCAGTTATCTATTAGCTCCTGTATCTCTGTTTCTGTGGGCATGCGCCAGCTGCCGCCCCAATTGGCGGTGGCAGCGTCGTATGCAGGGTTACCCGAAATATCACCGATGTTTTTTTCCATAGTTTTGCAATTTCCCCATGTGTATTCGCCTTTAGGCGTAGTTTCGCCCCAAGCAAAGTAGTCGCCATACTCCTCGGGCGCTGTCGCTCCTACGTTGCAACATGCCCATTTTACACTAAGGCCAAGGTCCACAGCATGTACGTGGTTGCCGTCGGGGCAAAGTTCATCGCTATATTTCAATGAGTATATTTGTGGCTCGCTCCAACCATTGTATCCCAAATAAAAACCACCCTTTGTATAGATTCCCAATTTTATATCCTTATAACCATCAGCTTTAAAATCATCTGCTTTTGCCCATATTTCAATTTCCACATCATCTTCATTTGCTGATGATATTCCCGAAGGAGGATTATAATCTATTGTATATTTCGACGGGAAATAGTGATACTTATTATTGTCATCCAACCAATAAATACCCCATTCGATTATATTGTCTAAAGACTTTATGTAACCTTTCACTGTGCATTTAAATATCAAAGAGTTTCCATTTATCGATTGTGATTTTTGTTTAAAATCTTTTATATAGGCATCTAACGCGCTATATTCATACTTTTCGCTGTATTTTATATGATTACCATTTACGTTGTTTTTACTATCTCTTAAACGAAGGGATTTAAGATAGGCGCGGAATATATATTTATCTCCTTTGGGCGGCATTTCAAAGGTAAGCATTTTATTCTGAGGAGAGGAGCCTGTACAATCCAGCTGTTCTTCGTATGTGTATGGCTCTGTATAGTAATTAATATATGGAACAGAGCCTCTCTTGCCAACAACGCCCCAATAGACGATGTTTCTTGTTACTTCCTCGGGCTCGCTATAATATAAGTGATACAAATGAGAGGGCACTGTATTTGCTTTATCAATGGTGACAAATACGTTTATATTGCCTTTCCCATCATTTGATATTTCCTCTATTTTTATACAACAGTCGCCATACATTGCTTTTCGCTGACGCTCGTACAAGGCATCATCCATGCCCTCAATCATGCCTTTAAGTGTCAATATTGACATCCCCAATGGGTTAGGCACCAATCCAATAATACCATCAGTACCTATTCTCATAACATCTTGCACAAACTTATAATGATCGGAATTTATCAAGTCCGAAAGTATAGTGCCGGCATCTTGCGAACCACCCATTATGTCATAAATATTACCTAAATTATCGAATAAATCAGTGTTATTTGTACGTGTAGCCGAAATTTTAAATAAGGGAGTATAATCATTTTCTATAAATGCACCATTAAGCACGCCAAGCGAATCGAACCAACTTAACAAATAACCATCATCGGAATATGTTACGTTGTACGAATTACTTTTATCACTGAATTCAACTACTTTACCCTCTTTATTTAAAAGAAAATAGATACCTTTATTTTCTTTATCAGCAATATAATAGTGCCTATTATTATTAATCGAATCGTAAGATGCTAACATATATCCGTCATTTGAATATATGCCATCGGCCCAATCTTGTAATTCCTCGTTGGGGATTCTGTAAAATTTTATATTTTCACTATTATTATCGTCAGTTCCGCCAACTGCATCATCGTCACCGCAGGCTGTAAAGCCAAGTGCGAAAAGGCACATCAAGAGTGCCGAAAATAGTTTAAATTGTTTCATCTTATCTAAAGTTTGTTATTAAAAGATTATTTTGGGCAAAAATATATAAAATTTTCATCTGTTATTTGCATTTAAGGGAAATCGCAAGTATATTATTAAAAAATTTATTTCTGACCGATAAAAGAGAATAGAAAAAACTGTCCCTTCTATTCGGTGGATTTTTCATTTTACCCCACCACCCTACAAGAAATTTATATTCAGCAAAATAGGCTATAAACAACCTGTTGAAAACTTTAACGAAAAAATATTTACCATTTATAGTGGGGAATTGTGGGGACTTGTGTAATTTTGAGGCGAATATGCTAAATTAGGGAATATAGACTATGCGTTTCATCGGAAATATAGAGGCTAAGAGCGACAGCAAGGGGCGAGTATTCATACCCGCCTGCTTTCGACGCGCGCTGCAAGCAACGGGAAACAACAAGCTGATGATGCGCAAAGACATCTTCCAAGAGTGTCTTGTGCTATACCCCGAAGAGAGCTGGAACAAACAGCTCGATGCACTGCGTTCGCGTCTCGACCGTTGGAACGCCCGTCACCAAATGATATTCCGCCAATTTGTAGCCGACGTCGAAGAGATAAACATCGACAGCAACGGCCGCATACTCATTCCCAAACGCTACATGAGGATGACTGGCATAGAGAGCGAGGTACGTTTCATAGGCATGGACGACACGATAGAAATATGGGCAAAGGAAAAACTGGAGCAACCATTTATGGACGCTGCCACCTTTGGAGCAGAGATTGAGAAAATAATGACCGAGAAAAAAGAAGAGAGCAACAATGGCTGAAGAAATTGTATATCACACACCGGTGATGCTTGGCGAAAGTATCGAGAGCATGAAGATTGACGGAGACTGCCTGTGCGCAGACCTGACGTTCGGCGGTGGCGGACACAGCCGCGAAATATTGTCGCATCTGGGCAAGGAGGGACACCTCTACGGATTCGACCAAGACGAGGATGCCGAAAAAAACTCGCCCGACGACAAAAGATTCACCTTTGTGCGAGGCAACTTTCGCTACCTCTACAACTTCATGCGCTACCACGAAGTGAAAGAGCTTGACGCCATTCTTGCCGACCTCGGCGTGTCGGGGCACCATTTCGACGACGAGACACGCGGATTCTCATTCCGTTTCGATGCCGACCTTGACATGCGCATGAACAAACGCGGCGGACAGACTGCCGCCGACCTTCTGAACAACGCTACCGAAGAAAAACTGGCCGAAATATTCAAATTCTACGGCGAGCTTAATTGCAGCCGAAAATTGGCCTCGGCAGTGGTAAAGAGAAGAGCTACACGCCCCTTTCGTCGTGTGAACGACCTCATAGAGACAGCAAAGCCATTCTGCCCGCCACAGCGCGAGAAAAAAGAGATGGCAAAAGTATTTCAAGCATTGCGCATAGAGATTAACCAAGAGGTTGAAAGCCTCAAAGAGATGTTGCAACAGTGCAAAGAGCTGCTGAAACCCGGAGGAAGATTGGTGGTAATAACCTACCACTCGATAGAAGACCGAATTGTCAAGAACTTTATGAAAAGCGGAAACATCGAAGGCACGATAGAGAAGGATTTTTTCGGACGCAGCACTTCGCCTTTTGTGACACAAAAACCAATAATGCCCACAGACGAAGAGCTCGAAAGGAACCCCCGTTCGCGAAGCGCTAAACTGAGAGTGGCAATAAAAAAAGAGGAGGTGTAGAAAATGGAAGAGAATAAATCCCAAAAGAAGAAAAAGAAGAAGAGCGGCATCTTCTACAAAATATACAGCGGCAACATTCTGCGTGACGAGAAAATAACAAAAAACGCAGGACTTTTTGCATTGATAGTATTCTACATAATAATATACATAAGCAACCGATACGCCTTCCAACAGGAACTGCACCAAATATCCAACCTTAAGGAAGAGGTGAAAATATTAAAATACGACGTACTGACACAACAAAGCGAACTTTCGGAAAAAAGCCGACAGTCGCACATAGAAAAATATGTAAAAGAGAGCGAAAGTGAACTGGGCATAGCCACACAACCACCCTATTTAATCGAATAACACAGATGTTCAAAAACAGAGAAGACATAATATTCCGATTCAAACTTCTGATAATCTCATTCTTCACACTATGGGCAATACTCATATTGGCCAAGGCCGCCATAATAATGACCAAAGAGCGAGAGCATTGGATGGGGAAAAAGGACAGATACATAAAATATAACATTCCTGTCAAGCCTCAGCGCGGCAACATACTGAGCGACAATGGCGAACTGCTCGCAAGCAGTCTGCCACGTTACACCCTGCACATAGACTTCAAATACACCGACAGAAACAATCGTAAAAAAGAGAAAAAGATACAAGCACAAAAAGACTCGCTATGGGAGGCCGACATGAAAGAACTGTGCAAAGGCCTCAGCAGCATATTCCCCGACTGGAGCGCCAAGCGTTTCGAGCAGCACCTGCGCAAAGGCAAACGCGAGGGCAAAAGATACTACAAAGTATACCCTCGTCGCATCTCATACATACAATACAAAGAGATGAAAAAACTGCCCATTCTGAACCAAAAGTCCTACTTGAGCGGCGCACGATGGGAGTCGAGCATACAACGCGAAAAACCATTCGGCTCACTCGCCAAGCACACATTAGGTTCGCTGTGGGCCGAAAATGACTCGGCCTACCGAGGACTGGAGCTGAAATACGACTCCATACTCAAAGGCAAAAAAGGAATAATGCACCGTCAAAGAGTGGGCGAAGGCTACCTGAGCATCATAGACGTACCTGCCGAGAACGGAGCAGACATACAGACAACACTGAACGTGGAGATGCAGGATATATGCGAGACTGCACTCAAGAACGAACTTATAAAACAAAATGGAGAGTCGGGACGTGCAATATTAATGGAGGTTGCCACCGGCGACATAAAAGCAATAGTGAACCTGAAACGTGCAGGCGAGGGCGTGTACGAAGAAATGGAAAATTTCATGTACGAAGTAAGCTCGCCCGGCTCAATATTCAAGACCATTGCCCTTGCGGCAGCCTTCGAAGATAAACTGATAACTCCCTACGACTCCGTGCCCCACCACAATAAGTCACACGTATTCTATGGTAGAAGACCCACCACCGACACGGGACACTACTCGAACGGAACATCGAAATACAGCGTCATAGAGGTGATGGGACAATCCTCGAACATAGGCATGGGCGAAATAATAAACAGCCGCTACAAGAAGAACCCGCAAAAGTTCATCGACAGACTGAAAAAGATGGGTGTGGACGACACATACGACATACTTGTGGGAGCAAGAGGACCCAAAATAAAAAGCCCGAAAGACAAGACATGGTCGATGATGGACTTAGTGTCAATGTCTTTTGGTTACGTGGTTGAAACAACACCGCTGAACATGGTGACATTCTACAACACCATAGCCAACGGCGGCAAACAAATGAAGCCCCGCCTTGTAAAAAGAGTGATAAAGGACGGAGTAACCATAAAAGAGTTTGAACCGGAAGTGTTACGCGAGGAAGCATTGTCGCCACAGACCGTGAAAGACCTGAAAATGATACTCTACGAAGTAGTAAACGACAAGAACGGAACCGGAAAGAAGGTAAAATCGGAAAAATTCCAGATTGCCGGAAAGACAGGAACCGCCCGCACCGTAAAACCCGGATTCGGGTACAACTACTCACCTATGCGCTACCTGCTTAGTTTCTGCGGATATTTCCCCGCCGACGCACCAAAATACTCGTGCATAGTGCAAATAATAAAAGTAGGCCCCGGCAGCGGAGGCGGCACGTCGGGCGTAGTGTTCAAAGAGGTTGCCGAGAGAGTAATGGCAAAAAGCCTGAGACTGCCACTATCGACAGCCCAAGACACGCTGAACGAACACACACCGCTTGCCAAGCATGGAAACTTGAGCGCGACAAGCTACCTGCTCGACAAACTTGACATAAAAACAGCCAACGACGTAGATGACTCCGAGGACGCCTGTATATGGGGAAAAGTGAAGAGCGAAGATGGCAAGCTAAGCCTCGAGAGCCGGGAAATAAAAGAAAACATAGTACCCGACGTAAAAGGAATGGGAGCAAAGGACGCCATATATCTGCTGAAACAAGCAGGGCTCAGACCCGGCCTCAGCGGATACGGAAGAGTAATCTCGCAAAGCCTGCCCGCCGGACAAAAAGCAACAAAAGGCTCGTACATACAGATAACACTAAAGCCATAAAACAAAAAAAGTAGAAACAAATATCCACCGCCTTATGAAACTCAACAACCTGACAAGAGACATACAATTCATACAGCTTATTCTCCCAAAAAACGAGGTTGAGATTACAGGAATAAACATAGACTCGAGACAAATAAAAAAAGGAGACATGTTTATCGCCATGCGCGGCACGCAGGTCGATGGACATAAATACATAGAAACAGCCGAAGAGCAGGGAGCAGCAGCCATCGTCTGCGAAACACTGCCCGAACGCATAAACCCCGAGGTTGCCTATCTGAAAGTGGCCGACAGCCAAGCTGTTGCCGGAAAGATGGCAACAACCTTCTACGGCGACCCCACGCAAAAGCTTAAACTTGTGGGAGTTACCGGAACAAACGGAAAAACTACAATAGCCACACTGCTGTATGAACTTTTCAGCGAAATGGGACACAAGTGCGGTCTTCTGTCCACCGTATGCAATTACATAGACGGCACACCCTACCCCGCCACACACACAACACCCGACGTAGTGACGTTAAACTCACTGCTCGGCAAAATGGCCGATGAGGGCTGCGAGTATGCCTTTATGGAGGTAAGTTCACACTCGCTTGCACAAGAGCGCGTGGGAGGCCTGCGTTTCACAGGAGGAATCTTCACCAACCTCACACGCGACCACATGGACTACCACAATACTATGGAGGAATATCTGCGCTGCAAAAAAAGTTTCTTCGACAAACTGCCATCGGACGCATTTGCAATAACAAACATCGACGACAAGAACGGCCCTATAATGGTACAGAACACACGCGCCGACATAAAAAAATACTCGGCACGCACAATGGGCGACTACAAAGGACGAATTTTGGAAACACACCTCGACGGAATGTTACTCGAGTTTAACCGCATAGAATTCACCACCCACCTTACAGGACGTTTCAACGTAAGTAATCTGTTGGCGATATTTGCAGCAGCAGTTGAGCTGGGCAAAGAGCCGCAAGAGGTGTTACGCGTGCTCAGCACACTGAAACCCGTCTCGGGACGTTTCGAGACACTGCACTCGAAAGAGGGATTCTCGGCAATCGTCGATTATGCTCACACACCCGACGCTATAAAAAACGTGCTTGGAACAGTGAACGAAGTGTTGCGCGGCCGAGGAAACATAATAACCGTAGTGGGAGCAGGCGGCAACCGCGACAAAGGCAAACGCCCATTGATGGCAATAGAGGCCGTACGCGCAAGTTCGCGAGTGATAATAACATCGGACAACCCCCGTTTCGAAGAGCCGCAGGAGATTATAAACGACATGCTCGCAGGGCTCGACGAGGAGCAACGCAAGAAGGTGATAAGCATCATCGACCGAAAAGAGGCGATAAAAACAGCCTGCGCCCTTGCCGCCAAAGGCGATGTTGTGGTTGTAGCCGGCAAAGGGCACGAAGATTATCAAGAGATTAAAGGCGTCAAGCACCACTTTGACGACAAAGAGGTTATAAGAGAAATATTCAACAACTAAAAAAAGAAAAGAAAAGCAAATGCTGAATTATATTTTCGACATACTGCAAAACTACAATATTCCCGGGTGGCGACTATTCGGTTACACATCGTTTCGCGCACTCATAGCCATAGTGCTTGCACTGCTAATATCGGCAATTTTCGGAGAATATTTCATACGCTACTTCAAAAAGAAACAAATATCCGAAACATTGCGCGACCTTGACAAGACCAACCTGAAGGTAGGCGTCCCCACAATGGGTGGATTGATAATAATTGTGGCTATACTCGTTCCTTGCCTGCTCATAGGCAGGTTGAGCAACGTCTACATGATACTGCTCATCGTAACCACCGTATGGTTGGGCATTGTAGGCTTTGCCGATGACTACATAAAAACATTCAAGAAAAACAAAGACGGAATTCCGGGAAAAATAAAAGTAATATCACAAGTGGGACTGGGACTGCTTATAGGCCTGACACTGTACTTCAGTCCGCAAGCCGTGATGCGCGAAAATATCTCAATAGAGAGAGCAAACAATGCAATAGAGGTACAGCACAAAGAAAAAGCACAGAAACTCACAAAAACAACTATTCCATTCATAAAGAATCACAACCTCGACTACTCCGAACTTACAGCATGTTTCGGGAAATATGCCGACACTGCCGGTTGGGTGCTGTTTGTGATAGTAACCATATTCATCGTCACCGCCGTCTCCAACGGTGCCAACCTTAACGACGGAATGGATGGAATGCTTGCAGGCAATGCAGCCATAATAGGTGTGGCCTTGGGCATACTCGCCTACGTGTCGGGACACGTAGGCATGGCAGAATATCTTAATATAATGTTCCTACCCGGAAGCGAAGAGGTGGTAATATTCACCTGCGCATTCATAGGAGCAATGATAGGCTTTCTATGGTACAACTCCTTTCCCGCACAGGTGTTCATGGGCGACACAGGCAGCTTGACCATCGGAGGCATCATAGCGGTAATAGCCATACTCATACACAAGGAAATACTGCTTGTAATACTGTGTGGAATATTTGTCGCCGAGAACCTATCAGTGGTAATGCAGGTAGCCTATTTCAAGAAAGGAAAGAAAAAAGGCATAAAGCAAAGAATTTTCAAATGCACTCCTTTGCACCATCACTACACGATAAGCGACGAGAAATTAGACAAAGAGAGTACATATTTAATAAGGAGGCCGCTGAAACCCATGCACGAGGCAAAAGTTACCGTACGTTTCTGGATAGTAACAATAGTGCTGGCAGCAATAACCTTAATGACGCTTAAAATAAGATAAGAGAAAATGGAAAAACGCATAGCAATATTAGGAGCAGGCGAAAGTGGATGCGGAGCAGCCGTGCTTGCCGATAAATTAGGATTCGACGTGTTTGTGTCGGACTTTGGCAGCATAGCCGACAAATACAAGCAGATGCTCGACGAGCACAACATCGAGTGGGAAGAGAAACAACACACCGAAGAGAAAATACTGTGTGCGCAAGAGATAATAAAGAGCCCGGGCATACCCAACGAGGCACCCATCGTGCAGAAAGCACGAGAGGCAGGCATACCCATAATTTCCGAAATTGAGTTTGCCGGTCGCTACACAAAAGCAAAAATGATATGTATAACCGGCAGCAACGGAAAGACCACCACCACTTCACTCATATATCACATATTCCGCGAGGCGGGACTGAACGTGGGGCTTGCCGGCAACATAGGAAAAAGCCTTGCCCTGCAAGTGGCCGAAGGCGACAAAGATTACTACATTGTGGAGCTAAGCAGTTTTCAGCTCGACAACATGTACGAGTTTCGCGTAAATGTCGCTGTGCTTATGAACATCACCCCCGACCACATGGACAGATACGGATACGAAATGCAGAAC
>CAZXIQ010000050.1:0-9825 GCA_964640785.1 uncultured Bacteroidaceae bacterium
TGATATGTTGCAGTTTCGGACATTTAGCTGTTTTTATAGCCTTAACCGTGTACATACAAGCCACAGCACCATTCAAGAATTATTTTCAAGTACTTTGTATTCTTGGTTTTGTCCGCACAGGAATAGGTTCGCCTATCGGCGAGGCCATATACCAACATAGTATAGCAGGAATGATGAACAGGCATTTGACAGAAATAGGCTATCAGGTTAATATCAGCCTGCTGAATTCAGGTAATTGTTTGAGCCATATTGGAACAGAGGCTATGGTGACAACACTTAGAGAACTTTATGGTTATACATTTATATTTGGAATAGCAATCTTGACACTATTGGCTGCGTCCCGATTTAAAAAAGATGTAAAAAAACCTATTCCAAAATTGCGTTTTCTTTATGAATTGTTTTCAAAAAAAAACACAGAAAATCCTTATCCCACACCACATAAAGTATTTTTTTGCAAAAAACAATAAAAAAAGCAACAATAACATTAGCATTTGAATATTTTCATTTATATTTGTAAAAATATTGTATAGAATAGGAACGATACACGGCAAAAAACAGAACAAACATAATAATCAATAATTTTATACAAACTACAAGTTATGAGAAAAACAAAATTTCTTTTTTGTTCATTGCTATTGGCAATGTGTGCAGTTTTTGTTGGATGCAACTGTCCGCAAAACAATTCACAAGAGAACAAATTTAAAGCCAGCGTAAATTACAAAATTGTCGATGGCGTAATAGTACTTGACGAGCCTCAGCGTGCAGCAGGCCAAAAGAGCATGCTCGAGTTCAGAGCCAAGCCTCTTGAGACTGTTCGCGTAGGATTCGTAGGCTTGGGTATGCGCGGTCCCGGTGCCGTTGGCCGTTTCACAAAAATTGAGGGTGTAGCCATCAACGGTCTCTGTGACAAATACGCCGATAGAGCCGAAAGATGCCAAGGTTATCTTGAAAAAGCAGGAATGCCCAAAGCTAAAGTATACAGTGGCGAAGAGGGTTACAAACAGTTGTGCGAAAGCAAGGATATTGACCTTGTTTACATCGCAACATCTTGGCAGATGCACGTACCCGTAGCTCTCTACGCAATGGAGCAGGGCAAGCACGTAGCTATTGAGGTTCCCAGCGCAAACACTGTTGAAGAGTGTTGGCAGTTGGTAGACGCAGCCGAGCGCAACAAAGTACACTGCATGATTCTCGAGAACTGCTGCTACGACCACTTTGAACTTACAACCCTCAACATGGCACAGCAGGGTGTATTCGGCGAGATTCTTCACGCCGAGGGTGCATACATCCACAACCTTGAGCCTTTCTGGAGAGCATACGCCGACAACTGGCGTCTTGAATACAACGCAGCAAACAATGGCGACCTTTACGCTACACACGGCATCGGTCCCAACTGTCAGGCAATGAACATCCACCGCGGTGACAAACTTGACATTCTTGTTGCAATGTCTACAAAATCTGTAAACGGTACAAAAATCGTAAGAGAGACCATGAAAGAGAAAGCCGACACATGTATGCACGGCGACCAGATTAACACTCTCATCCGCACAGCTAAAGGCTACACCATCGACATGCAGCACAATGTGATGACTCCCCGCCCCTATAGCCGTATGTACCAGCTTGTAGGAACAGAGGGTTTTGCAAACAAATACCCCACCGCAGGTTACACATTCAAGCTCGACCAGCTTAAAGCCATTGCAACAGAGGAGACAGGCACACCCAACATCGAGGCACTCGACCACCACAGCTTTGCTCCCGCAAACGTTGTTGCAGAAATGACAGCAAAATACAAACACCCCGTACAGAAACAACTTGTAAACGGTGTTCCCTTGCAGGAGTATTCACAGGGTGTAGGCGGTCACGGAGGTATGGACTTCATCATGGACTACCGCCTTGTATACTGCTTGCGCAACGGTCTTCCCCTTGACATGGACGTTTACGACGCAGCCGAGTGGAGCAGCATGGGTGAGCTTACAAGAATCTCTATCGAGAATGGTAGCATGCCTGTTAAGGTTCCCGACTTTACACGTGGAGAGTGGAACAAGCTGAAAGAGCTTAAATTCTATTTTGCAGAATAATAATTATCGACAAGACGAGCAGCAACGACGTTTCAACAATGTCAAAAGCGACGTTTGTCAACAAAAAACAAAAAAATCTGTGCCAAAAATATTTTTGGCACAGATTTATAAAACGCCTATACATTAAATATAATATATATACTATGGCAGATATAAACATGCAGGCTATTGCCGAAAAATTTGCATTAGAAGGAACCATTTCCGAGATTAAGGCTTTGGGCGATGGCTTTATCAACGACACATTCATTGTAAAAACCGAGGGTGACACCCCCAACTATATTCTTCAACGCAAGAACCACGCAATCTTCCCCGACGTTCCTGCAATGATGGACAACATACAGCGTGTGACCACCCATATTAAAGCAAAGGTTGCCGCAGCCGGTGGCGACCCCATGCGTGAAGTTCTCACAGTCGTTCCCGCAAAAGACGGCAAACTCTACCACAAAGAGGGCGAGAACTACTGGGCAGTATGCACCTTTATCGAAGGCTCCATCACACACGACGTAGCCGACACCCCCCGTCTTGCATTCATGGGCGGAAAGGGAATAGGAAAATTCCAAGCACAGCTTGCCGACTTCACCGAACCTCTTGCCGAAGTTATAAAAGGATTCCACAACATACGTTGGCGTTTCCAACAATGGGACGAAGCTCTTGCTGCCGACAAGGCAGGTCGCAAAGCCGAGCTTGCAACAGAAATCGAATGGATAGAATCGCGTCGCGAGAAGATGCTCGACTTCTGGTCAATGGTTGAAGACGGACGTCTGCCCATGCGCGTCACACACAACGACACAAAACTTAGCAACATCCTTTTCGACCAGAACGATGAAGTACTTTGCGTAATAGACCTCGACACAGTGATGAGCAGCACATCGCTCAACGACTTTGGCGACGCCATACGCTCGTACACAAACACAGGCGCCGAGGACGACGAAGACTTGAACCGCGTATCGATGAACATAGAGACCTTCAAGCACTACACAGCAGGCTACCTGTCCGAGCGTTGCGCATCAATGACCGAGACAGAGAAAGAGTGGCTCGCATTCTCGGCTCTTTACATCACATACGAGCAAGTGCTACGTTTCCTCATGGACTACATCGACGGCGACACATATTACAAGACACGTTACCCCAAACACAACCTTGTACGTACAGCCGCACAATACAAACTGCTCACAAGCATGGAGGAACAATATCCCGAAATGCAGAAAATAGTAAAAGAACTTATAAAATAAGAAGTTCAACCAAATGCAACAGTGGCACTCACAAAAATGAGTGCCACTGTTGCATTTATCGCTATTAAGCCGTACCTTTACGCAAAGCAAAAGAAAATGAACAAAAAAGAACTCCTACTATTAAGTACAGCATTTATAAGCTGCACAGCAACAGCACAAGAGAGCAAGCCCAACATACTCGTCGTACTATGCGACGACCTCGGTTACGGCGACGTAGGTTGCTACGGACAGCAATATATAAAAACCCCGAACCTCGACAAAATGGCACGCGAAGGCATGAGGTTCACCCAAGCCTACTGCGGATGCCCCGTAAGCGCCCCCTCGCGTTGTTCACTCATGAAAGGACAACACTGCGGACACACCGAAGTACGCGGCAACAAAGAATATTGGAGCGGAAACATAAAATATGGCAATAACGACGACTACGCTGTCGCCGGACAACACCCCTACGACACCACCCACATCAACATACCCCAGATACTTAAAGACAATGGCTACACCACAGGCATGTTCGGCAAATGGGCAGCCGGCCACGAAAAATCGGTCTACACGCCCGACAAGCGCGGCATCGACGAATACTACGGCTATATATGCCAATTTCAAGCCCACCTCCACTACCCCAACTTCCTGAACAGATACAGCAAGAGCAAAGGCGACACAGCAACCATCAGAATAACCCTCGACGAGAATATAAAACACCCGATGTACGGCGAGGAATACAAAAAACGTCCGCAATACGCAGCAGACATAATACACAGCGAGGCTATGCAATGGATAGCATCACAAAGCAGTGAAAAACCCTTCTTCGGACTACTCACCTACACTCTGCCCCACGCCGAACTTGCACAACCCGACGACAGCCTGCTACAATACTATCGCACAATATTCAAAGAAGAAAAAACATACGGCGGCGACCGCTGGTCGCGCTACAACCCAACAAAAGAAGCACACGCACAGTTCGCTGCAATGGTCACCCGTTTAGACACCTATATGGGAGAAATCTTTGCACTGTTAGAACAAAAAGGATTGAGCGAAAATACCCTTGTCATATTCACCAGCGACAACGGCCCGCACGCCGAGGGAGGAGCCGACCCCGAATTTTTCGGCAAAAACAGCACACTGCGCGGCATTAAACGTTCCATGCACGAAGGAGGCATAAGAGTACCTTTCATAGCCTATTGGAAAGGACGCATAGCCGCCGGAACAACAAACAACCACATGTGCGCATTTTACGACCTTATGCCCACCTTCTGCGAACTTGCAGGCATTGACAATTACGAAAAGCGATACAGTAACAACAGCGACGGGCGCACCGACCATTTCGATGGAATATCCATTGCCCCCACCCTTCTGGGCAATAATAAAATACAAAAAAAGCACGACCACCTCTACTGGGAATTTTCGGGACAGAACAGCATAGCCGTCAGACAAGAAGAGTGGAAACTCATTGTAAACAGTGGCAAATGCCGCCTCTTCAACATGCTATTCGACGAGCACGAAGATATTGACATTGCAAACCTTTACCCCGAGAAAGTCGATGAGCTTATAGGAATTATTCACCAAGAGCATGTCGATAACCCCATTTTCCCTGTAACGTTACCAACGAAAAAGCAATAAAAAATGGGAGCCAAGGCTCCCATTTTTTATTGCAGTATAACTGCCATTACTTAATAACACCAAGTTCTTTACCAACCTTGATGAAAGCAGCGATAGCCTTATCAAGATGCTCTTTTTCGTGAGCGGCAGAGAGCTGCACGCGAATGCGAGCCTGACCTTTGGGCACAACAGGATAGTAGAAACCTGTCACATAAATACCCTCCTCGGCCATCTTCGCAGCAAATACCTGAGAAAGTTTAGCATCGTAAAGCATCACAGCACAAATAGCCGACTGTGTAGGCTTAATGTCAAAACCGGCAGCCAACATCTTTTCGCGGAAGTAAGTAACATTGTCCTGCTGCTTTGTGTGAAGCTCATTGCTCTCGGCAAGCATCTTGAACACCTCAATCGACGCACCTACCACCGAAGGGGGAATAGAGTTAGAGAAGAGGTAAGGACGTGAACGCTGACGCAACATGTCGATAATTTCCTTGCGACCTGTTGTAAAACCGCCGACAGCACCACCAAAAGCCTTTCCAAGTGTACCTGTGAAAATATCAATGCGACCATAGCAATCGAACTGTTCGGCAACGCCACGACCGGTCTTGCCGACAACACCTGCCGAGTGGCTTTCGTCCACCATCACAAGAGCATCATATTTTTCGGCAAGCTCACAGATTTTATCCATAGGAGCAACATTACCATCCATAGAGAACACTCCATCAGTAACAATTATGCGGAAACGCTGAGCCTGAGCCTCTTGCAAGCAACGCTCAAGGTCGGCCATGTCAGCATTGGCATATCTGTAACGCTGAGCCTTACACAAACGAACACCGTCAATAATCGACGCGTGGTTCAGAGCATCGGAAATAATAGCATCCTCGGCAGTCAGCAGAGGCTCGAACACACCACCGTTAGCATCGAAACATGCAGCGTAAAGGATAGTATCTTCTGTGTGGAAAAAATCAGAGATTGCCTTCTCCAACTGTTTGTGCAAGTCTTGTGTACCGCAGATGAAACGCACCGACGACATACCGAAACCGCGAGCAGCCATAGCATCCTGCGCAGCCTTAATAAGGCGGGGAGAATTAGAAAGGCCAAGATAGTTGTTAGCACAGAAGTTCAAAGCTTTTGAACCATCCTCGAGAGTAATTTCCGCCGATTGAGGCGACGCAATGTTACGCTCTTTCTTGTAAAGACCGGCCTCTTCAATTGCAGCCAGCTCATCCTTTAAATACTGTTGAAATTTACCGTACATTTTATTAAAATTTAATGGGTTTACATTTCATTGTTGCTATTAATCCACAAAATTACTTTTTTTCATTTAGAAACACGAAAAAAACAGATAAAAAAAACAGATAAATTCACACAACGACATTTTAACCTTTTGCAACATAAAAAAAGAATATACAAATAGAGGAATAAAATAAAAACAAAATGTATCTTTGCATGTGGTAAAGAAATGTACACAACATACACATACAAAAAACCGAACAGTAATATACTCACAAATAAATATCAACCACAAAATGAAAGCGTTAGTAAAGAAAGAAGCCCAAAAGGGTATTTGGATGGAAGAAGTCCCCATGCCCGAAGTTGGCGTAAATGATGTGCTTATCAAAATTAAAAAGACAGCCATCTGTGGTACCGACCTGCACATTTACAAATGGGACGAGTGGAGCCAAAAGACCATTAAGACACCTATGACAATAGGTCATGAGTATGTAGGCGTTGTTGCCGAAGTAGGCCCCGGTGTTCGCAATATAAAAGTAGGCGACCGCGTAACAGGCGAAGGACACATTGCTTGCGGACACTGCCGTAACTGTCGTCGCGGCTTGCAACACATATGCGAGAACAGCATCGGCGTAGGCGTAAATCGCGACGGAGCGTTTGCCGAGTACCTCAGCATTCCCGAGAGTAACGTTGTAAAGCTCGACGACCGCATTTCCGATGACATGGCAGCCATAATGGACCCCTTTGGCAACGCTACACACACAGCACTTTCGTTCCCGCTTTTGGGCGAGGATGTACTTATCACCGGAGCAGGTCTCATAGGCACAATGGCAACAGCCATTGCCAAATTTGCCGGTGCAAAGAACATTGTTGTTACAGACCTTAGCGACTACCGTCTTGAGATTGCCAAAAAGATGGGTGCAACATGCACTGTGAATGCATCAAAAGGCGAAACTGTTCAAGGTGCAATGGAAAAACTTGGCATTCGCGGCTTCGACGTAGGTCTTGAAATGTCCGGCGCTCCCGTAGCCTTCCGCGAAATGGTAGCAAAAATGTACAATGGCTCCAAAATAGCACAGCTTGGTATTCTTCCCCCCACAACAACTGTCGATTGGAGCGAAATTATATTCAAGGCATTGACCATAAAAGGTATCTATGGCCGCGAAATGTGGGAAACATGGTACAAGATGGAGCAGATGCTCATTTCGGGTCTCGACCTTAGCCCTGTTATCACACACCACTTCCCTGTTGCAGAATTCCAAAAAGGTTTCGACGTAATGGAGTCCGGTCAGTGTGGTAAAGTAATCCTCGACTGGGAATAATAGTAGCGCACATATATTTCGGAAAATAAAAGAAATAGATTATTATTGAAAGAGAATCTGTGAGGTTTAAACCTTGCAGATTCTCTTTTTCACTTTATTTCATATAAAATAAGAGGGCGGGTAGGATTTTTTTTTGTAATTTTACAACGAATTTTACAATCTTGCAGTGAACCGCATTTACTCCATACTTATTTTTCTGTTACTGCTGGCAATGACAGCAATAACATCTTTTGCCGCCCCTGCACGTGACGGCAAAAATACTTTTACGTTGGTGATTGATGCAGGACACGGCGGCAAAGACCCGGGAGCCTTGGGCCGCAAAGCAAAAGAAAAAAACATAAACCTGAACGTAGCTTTGGCATTAGGAAAGATGATAAACAACGCATTTCCCGAAATTAATGTCATCTACACAAGAAAGACCGACAAAAGGGTCTCGCTCAACGAACGTGCGGCAATAGCCAACAGAGCAAAAGCCGACCTTTTCATTTCCATTCACACAAACGCATCAAAATCGCGACGCGCACGTGGCTGCGAAACATTTACATTAGGTTCGGGCAGTAGCGCCGAGGCAAAAAAAGCTGCCATGTACGAGAATGAGGCAATACTTTTGGAAGATAATTTTCAGGAGACATATAAAGGATTCGACCCACGCTCGACGGAGAGTTATATCATATTCGAGCTTATTCGTGGTCACGACATGGAGAAAAGCATACATTGCGCCGAGGCCATTCAAAAAAAGATGGTCGGACGCAGCAAATTGCTCAACCGCGGCGTCTCCAATGCCGGTTTTTTGGTGTTACACCAGACAGCAATGCCCAGCATACTCATAGAATTAGGCTTTATAACAAACAGCGCTGAAGAGAATTTTCTAAACTCCTCATCGGGGCAACAAGCCTTGACAAAAGGCATTTTCGAAGGTTTCTCGGCCTATTACAAACAATATGGCACCCCAAAAACAACATCGAGCAAGCCTAAAAAAACAAATACTCCGACAACGTCAGCACCGGCAAAAAAGAACACATCGACAACAACCGCCCAAAAGAGCAAGCAAACAAACAGTTCCAATGCACCCATATTCAAGATACAGATACTCACCTCGGACAAAAAACTTGCAACAAAAGACAAACGGTTAAAAGGGCTCCAAGCAGACTTCTACAAAGAAAAAGGATTATATAAATATACTTATGGCGCGTCTAAAAATTACAATGAGATTGTAACGTTGCGTAAAAAAATATTGCCAAAATTCAAAGAGGCATTTATTATTGCCTTTCGCAACGAAAAGAAAATAGACACACAAGAGGCCATAAAAGAGTTTAAACAAACAAAAAAGTAGAGACAATGAAAAAAATCTTTTCGCGTGAAGTAGTTATAGGCGCAACAGGTATATTGGCAATACTTATAATATACTTCTTGATAAACTTTTTTAAGGGCATAAACCTTTTCAAGCCCGACAACCATTATTATGTAAAATTCCCCGATGTTTGTCAGCTTGTAAATTCGAGCCCCATTTTTGTAAATGGTTACAGCGTGGGAAATGTAAGAAACATCAACTACGATTATGACAACCCCGGCAACATCATTGTAACCATAGAAATTGACGAGAGAATGAAAATACCCTCGGGCAGTTACGCCACAATCACCACACACATGCTTGGCGGTACCGACATGAGCCTTGTGCTTGGCAAAGGCAACAACATACTTGCTCCGGGCGACACAATCATGGGAGTCCCCGACAAAGGAATTGCAACCGTTGCAAGCGAGAAGATTATCCCGGCATTCGACAACATGCTGCCAAAACTGGATTCTATCCTTGGAAACCTGAGTACCATTCTTGCCAACCCTGCGATAAACAGCACTTTAAACAATGCAGCCATACTCACCGAAGAGCTTAAAAAGACAACTGCCGGCATCAACAAACTTGTTGCAAAGGAGGTGCCTGCAATAACCGACCGCATGGTAAGGTTAGAGGATGACATGCTCGCTATAAGCGGAGAATTGAAACAAATAGACTACAAAGGCCTTGCAGCACAACTCGAAAATACACTACGCAACATAGAACAACTGACAATAGTTCTTAATTCAAAGGAAGGTACTATGGGATTGTTACTCAACGACACAACCCTTTATCGCAACTTGTGTACCACATGCGAACAGGCCGAGGCACTGTTGCAGAATCTGCGCGAAGAGCCTAAGCGTTACGTACATTTCTCTATTTTCGGACGCAAAGACAAGAAACAGAGCAAATAAATTGGCAGTGTCCACTATTTTGTGTAAATGAGAAAAACAGGATTCGGATATAAATCTTATATCGGCAGTGTCCACTATTTTGTGTAAATGAGAAAAACAGGATTCGGATATAAATCT